>CAZCER010000778.1:0-2313 GCA_964497385.1 uncultured Armatimonadia bacterium
TCCTCGAAGTCCTCGAAGATCTCGACGTCCGCTCCGCCGTTCAGCGCGTCGCCCGCGTCGCGGAGCGACGCGAAGAAGCCGGCGCCGGTCTCCGAAGCGACGATCGCCGCGGGCTGCGCGGCGAGTTGGCTCAGGGCCGAGAGGCGCGTGACCGCGGCGCTGCCCCGGCCCACGGTCGCGGCGGGATCGTCCAGGCGGTCGAGGAAGAGGAGCGGCGTGGCGGGCACGGAGCCGTCCGCGGCGCGCACGCGCACGAACCCCGGCGCGGGCGGTTCCGCGGGCGAGTCCATCATCACGGCCGTGAGCCCGCCCTCGCGCACCGTGCGGGTGGTGTTGCGCCCGAACTCGGGGTGGCGGACTCCGTCGATCTCGCCTTCGCCGCGATAGCCAACGGCGTTCTGGAGGCTCCCCAGAAGGGTGGCCTCGACCGGCCGGTCGGTCGTGTTCCGGACGGTGAATCGGAACACGGCGCACGGGAGGCTGCTGTTGGCCGTGTCCGTCGGAATGAACGGGTTGAAGGCGTCGAGGGCGACGGAGACCGGCAAGTCGGACTCGTACTCGAGATGGGCGACCGGGTAGCCGCCTTCATACGTCAGAGACTTCACGGGCGCGAACCCCGGCTCGGGCTCCGTCTGCAGCACGCGCGCCCGGGGCTCCGATCCGGCCTGTCGCGCGCGGATCGCGAAGAAGCTGCAGGGCACTCGGGTCTCGGTGTGGTTGTTGAAGATCTGCCAGACCCGAAGCCGCGACTGGCCGTCCAACCAGATCGAACCCGTGCCGATGCCCCCGATGGGCATCGCGACGGAGCCGAGGTTCACTCCCGAGTAGACCCGGGGCGGGGTGAGGGCGTACGCGCCGTAGGCGCCTCCCGCGGGAAGCACGCCGGGCCCCACCGGCGCGGCGTGCGCGCCATGGGTGGCTATCGAGCCGCCCCATAGGGCGAGAGCGCCGACTCCGAGAGACTTCAGGAAGTCGCGCCTCGATAACTCAACCGGATCCGGCGGGCGGCAGGGCCCGCCCGAACAACCGCACTGACGTGGCATGGCGAATGCACTCTCCTTGCGTTGGCGCGTATTGGCCGTGCACAGACAAGCGGGGACGCGATGCGACCCCTCCATGAAGCAACTTGGGAAGAACTCAAGCGTTCGTCGCTAGGATGGTGTTCCGACGCGAGAAGTCGCATCCCTCCGGCGCGCTCCGCGCGAACTCCGCCATGAGCCGCGCGCAGTTCCATACATCGCCCATGTGAACGACCTCCGAGGGCGAGTGGAGGTACCGTTCGGGAATGCCGATCAGCCCGCTCGGGATGCCCTCCCGCGACCGGAAGAAGGCTTGCGCGTCGGTCGGAGTCGGGCCCACCCAGGCCTGCACCTGGTGGGGGATCTCCAGTTCGGTTCCCACGCTCTTCAGGCCGTCGAAGACCTTCGGCGCGATGTTTCCGCCGCGCACGACGCAAGGGCCGTCGCCGAGTTTCAGCGCGCCAAAGCGACGCGCGTCGCAGTCCGGGACGTCCGTGATGAAGGGCCACACGTCGACGGAGATCACGGCGGAGAGCGGGAGTTCGTATCCGACGGTCGCCGCGCCGACCATGCTGATCTCCTCTTGCACGCACGAGAGCGCCGCCACGCGCGCCGGACCGTCGTAGCCCGACTCCTTCAGCATGCGCACGGCCTCGATCGCGCAGAACACGCCGATGCGGTTGTCGATCCCGCAGGAGAGCAGGAGATCCGGGCCGAGCATTTCGGGCGGGCCGTCGAAAGTGATGGGGTCGCCGAGAGCCACTCGCTCCTTCGCCTCGTCGCCCGAGCGCGCGCCAATGTCGACCCAGTACTCGTGCGCTTTCCTCGCCTTGTCGGGCTCGTCGGAGTAGTGCCGGGGCTGCGCGCCGACCACGCCGGGGACAGGCCCGCCGGCCGTGTGGACGACCACGCGGCGGGCGCAGAGGTCCCAGTTGCCGCCGACGTAGGCGCAGTACAGATAGCCGTCGTCGCTCACGTGCCGGACCATGAGGCCGATCTGATCGATGTGGCCCTCGAAGCCGATCAGCGGCCCGTCGGCCGGACCGTACGTCGCCCAGGTGTTGCCATGGACGGAGGCTCCGACCTCGAGGCCGAGTTCACGCGCGTAGGCGGCGAACGCGCGCTGAGCCGGCTCCTCGAAGCCGCTGACGCTCGGGGTCGCGAGGATCTCGAACAGAAAGTCGAGACTCCTCTGTGGGAAGTCGTGTTTGGCTGGTTGCATGAGGTTCGGAGTTCCCTTCAGGATGGCGCTTCGAGCCGGGTTCGTCGGCGCGTCCGCCGCACCTGCGCCCGC
>CAZCER010000779.1:0-2311 GCA_964497385.1 uncultured Armatimonadia bacterium
GTGGTGGAGACGTACGTCTCGGGCGAAAACAAGGTCACCGACTACGGCTACTCCTGCGAGATCGATGAAGGGGCGGCGGCGTACAGGGTACAGGTGACTGAGGTCAGTGAGGACGCGGCGGCGGCGGTCTTCACCGAGAGTTACCTCGAGGATCAAAAGCGAGGCATCGCGGCCGCCCTCGGCGGCGCGGAGATCACGAGCGAATCCGAGATCGACGCGTACGGGCGCACGGTTCTCGAACTCGAGTTCGGCGTGCCCGAGAACCCCAAACTGCCGGAGCCGGTGGTCTACCGCACTCGCCTGTTCGTGGTCGGCAACCGCTCGTTCCAGTTGATCGCGACCCACACGGAGTCCGCCGACAAGCCTGAGCACGCCAAGAGGTTCTTCGACTCCTTCGAACTCGTGACCGATGAGCAGGCCGAGGGCGGCGCGGAGCCCGCGGAGAGCGCGGCCGCGCCGGCGGTCGGCCTCGCCGAGGAGGCCGATGAGAGCTAGCCCGGTCGGTGTCGTCCGGACGCGGACACGAGCGGCGGAAGCTCCCGCGCCGTCTGGCGCGGGAGCTTCCGCCATCGCATGGGCAGGCCCCGCCCGCCCATACCGCGAACCCAAAGCACCTTGCTACCCGTTCTATGCGGGGCTACGATACCAGCCGAACAGGCGTCATCGGTCCCGCCGATCGTCACTTCTACACCTTGGAGGCAACCGCACACTATGGAGAACGAAGGTCTTTCCCGTCGAGGCTTCCTCGGCACAACAGCCACCGTGGCAACCGCCGCGGGCCTGGGCTCCTTTGCGGCACCGATGGCCAAAGCGAGCGTCGTCGGCGCCAATGACCGCATCCGCGTCGGGTTCATCGGCCCCGGCGGCCGCGGCTTTCACCTCTTGAAGATCATCAACGAGATCGAGGGCGTCGAGATCGTCGCCGTCGCGGACATCTACGAGGGCTGGAAGAACCGCGGCATCGAAGAGGCGAAGAAGAAGACCTCCGGCGACGTCGCCGGCTACGACCACCACCTGAAGCTCCTCGACGACCCCAACGTCGACGTCGTCGTCTGCGCCACCCCGGAGCACGCCCACAAGCGCCACATCGTCGACACCATCAACTCGGACCGGGACATCTACTGCGAGAAGCCGATGTGCCACTCGTGGGATGAGGGCCTCGCGGTCATCGAGGCCAACAAGCGCGCCAAGAAGATCATCCAGATCGGCACCCAGCGCCGCAGCGTGGACAACTACTACAAGGCCCGCGAGATCATCCAGTCGGGCGAACTCGGCGAGATCACCGCGTGCCGCGGCTGGTGGCACCGGAACTCGAAGGACGACCAGCCGCAGTGGCGCTACTGGATCCCCGAGGACGCGAACGAGAACAACATCAACTGGAAAGAGTTCGAGCGCGACGCCAAGGCCAAGCACGAGTTCAACCTGAACCGCTACTTCCAGTGGCGCTGCTACTGGGACTACTCGAACGGCCCGGCGGGCGACCTGATGGTCCACCAGCTCGACGCGATCAACATCATGATGCAGGCCGAGATGCCTCTGAGCGCCCAGGGTCTCGGCGGCATCTACCGCTTCGAAGAGGGCGGTCGCACCACCCCGGACACCTGGCACACGATGTTCGAGTTCCCGGCGCTCCCGTGGGCCCCGAAGGGCTACCTCGTCAGCTATAGCTGCGTCTTCTCGAACGAGCAGGCGGGCAACGGCGAGATGATCATGGGCACGAACGGCACGATCATCACGAGCGAGGGCCGTCTGCAGGTCTTCCCGGAGCGCGCCGACGTCTGCGCGAAGCCGGCGAAGGAGTTCACGTTCCAGTCCGAGATGTGGGGCGACCGCGCCCATCTCGAGAACTTCTTCGACTGCTGCCGCACGCGCAAGGAGCCGAACTGCACGGAATACAACGGCCACTACGCCTCCAGCGCGGCCTCCCTTGCCTGCATCTCCCACTTCACGGGCAAGAGGGTCAACTGGGACGCCGACCGCGAGCGTCCGATGTAGGGTCCGCTCCATCGCGCGACACGAACACAGCAGGGGCGGGCTCGATGAGTCCGCCCCTGGTCTTGTACGGCTCCCGCGTCCGCGTAGCGCCTACTCGGCCCCGCCCTCCTCTTCCGGCAGGTCGAAGACGATGTGCAGGATCGCCGGATCGACGTAGATGCGGCACCGACCCCAAGGAGTGTCCCCGACGCGGACGCGCTCCAGCAGCCCAACCTCATGATCCGGGTCGGGCGTGACGCACCACCAGTCGGTTCCCTCCACCTGCCGAACGTCCACGGGCACGAGCGTCAGCCGGCGACCGTACTCGCCAAGGAGG
>CAZCER010000780.1:0-2308 GCA_964497385.1 uncultured Armatimonadia bacterium
CGACGGGCGGTTCGTCCGGGCCGACGGGCGGCTCGTCCGGGCCGACGGGCGGTTCATCCGGGCCGACGGGCGGTTCGTCCGGGCCGACGGGCGGCTCGTCCGGGCCGACCGCAGACGCCGAAGAGAGAATCCCGATCTCCGCGATCTCGACGACGTTGCCGCCGCCCTGCAGGCTCTCGATGACGATCCGGACCGAGACCGCCGGCACGGGGGTGAAGGGGATCTCCAGAGGCACGGCGTCGATGGCGAGGGTCGCATGGGCGACGTCCACGGGATCGGCGCCGGCGGACGACCGAACCTGGATCGTGACGTCCTTGGGCCAGCAGTGCGATACGAGACCGGCGTAACCGGCGCGCGGATCGATGACGACGGCCGCGATCTCCTTGGGACCGCCGGCCACCGACAACTCCACCCACTGCGGCAGCGCCCCGGCCTCGGACGAGCGCCAGCAGCGCGTAGCGGTGAGCCCGGCCATTCCGTCGATCAGGGCGGCGGGGTCGTAGGTCTGGCGAGCGTCCTGGCTGGACGCGGCGACGATCTTGCCCCCGGCGGCGGCGAGAGCCAGGTTGGCGGGCTCCTGCGCGGACGCGCCCATGCAGAAAGCTAGAAGCGGGATCACGAACAGGTGCGTGCGACCAGCGACGCGCATGAGATCCACCTTCTCCCCCGGCCGAACGACGAGATGTGTCCGGTGGTGCGTTCGACGGGCTTAGTTCGGGTATTCTACCTTATTGTGATGTAAGATGCCTGGCGCGCAAGTCCTCCCGAACGACCGCGCCGCTCCAGCGCCCGCCCCTGCGGCGGGGGGACGCCGGCGCCGGATGGGGCCATTTTGACACGCATCCTGATCGTGCGGCACGGCAGGACGGACTTCAACACCACCGGTCGGTTCCAAGGCCAGACCGACATACCTCTCTCGCCGCAAGGTGAGATCGAAGCGCGCGCGACAGCCGAGGCGCTCCGAGGGCTTGCCGTGGCCTCGATCGTGGCGAGCGACCTCCTCCGCGCGCGTCAGACCGCCGAGATCCTCGCCGACGCCGTCGGCGCGCCCGTTGAGGTGTGCGCGGACCTTCGTGAGCGGTCGTTCGGGCGCTGGGAGGGACTCACACGGGACGAGGTTGCGTCGCGCTTCGCCGAGGATTTCGCGGCATGGCTGGAGAACGCCGGTTCAGCGACGGATGGGGAGTCGGACGAAGAGGCAGCTCGTCGTGTCCTCGGGGCGCGCGATCGCGTCCGTGACGGCCATGTGGGCGCGTGCGCGCTGATCGTCAGTCACATGACCCCTGTTCGCCTCATGCTTGGAGATGCGCTCGGGCTCAGCCCCACCCAGTCGCGCGAGCGGCTCACGGTGGCCACGGCCTCCGTGTCCGAACTGCGGTGGCGCGCGGAACGCGGGTGGCGCGTAACTCGAGTCAACTGGACGCCGGGACTGGAGGACAGAGGGTGAAGCGAGTGTCCGGAAGCCTCAGGCAGCCTCCGCCGGTGGGCGTCGCCTTCGCGCTGGCCCTCATCGCGGCCGGCGGCGCGCTCGCCGACGACGCCGAGGTGGAGGTCGTTGCCCCACCAGACCTCGCCGTCTCCGTCGATGTGCTCACGCTCGACGGCCAAGGGCGCTACCGGACCGTGGACCGGGCGGTTCTTCCCGCCGGCGAAACCGTTCGGCTGTCGGCCCCGCCCCCCGACGAAGACGATGTGCGCATGACGGTGATCCGCGCCCGCGCAGGGGAGAAGCAAGCGCGGGTGCTCTGGCGCGCGTCCGATGCGAGCGGCCCCCCCGAGCGGGTCGAACTGACCGTCGAGGACTTCTATGAGCCGGCGGCGCTCGACCTGAAACTCACGGACACGGGCCGCGCGGAGGTCGTCCTCGTCGACATCCTGGTGACGGAGCCGGACGGTTACGTCCGCCGCCTGACGTCCAGCCCGAGCGACCATGACGTCGCCCTCACGATCGAAGGCGTGCAGCCGGGCCTGGCGACCGTGCAGGCCATGACCAACACCGGCTCACGCGGCAACACCTCGGTTCAGACCATCCCGGGGGAGGAGGCCGCCGCGTCCGTCCAACTCGTGCGTCAGAATCAGGCGGCCCTGCCCGTGGCGCCGCTCTTCGGCTCGGGAGGCGACATTCCCGAGGGGCTCCACTCCACCGTCTCGGTGGCGGTCTTCGCCGTGGTGCTCATCGTATGGGTGGTCGTGGCCACCGCGTTTCCCGCCGTGTGGACGTACTTCGGCATCGCCGCCAACCGCTCCATGCGCTCCGGCCTGCCCGTCAAGATCGCGGCTGAGGTCCCTGGGCTGGATCCGGCGCGGT
>CAZCER010000781.1:0-2288 GCA_964497385.1 uncultured Armatimonadia bacterium
GCCCACCGAGAGCGGACGGGTGATCGCGCCTGCGGGGCCGGTCCACGAACTCCGTGTGCGCCGCGATCCCCACCAGTACCAGTACCGGTTTCGCGCCGTGCCCGTGCATGTGACGAACGCCGGTCGCCTGCTTGCGCTGGGCGCCGCGTTGGTCCTGCTCGTGGTCAGCCTACTGAACATGGGCGGCGCGCAGTGAAAGGAGCGAGGAGCCGTGAGTGAGAGCCCATTGGTTCAGCACCTCAGGACTCACTGGAAGGACTACGCCTGCTGCGTGTGCGGGGCGCGGAAGTGGAGCGTGGCGGACAAGCTGTACGAGTTCCGCGAGTTCCGAGGCGGCCGGCCCGACGCGTCCGGCGATGCGGCGGTCTTCGCCGCCGTGCCAGTGACCTGCAGCGTCTGCGGGAACACGCACTTCATCAACGCCATCGTCGCAGGGGTTCTGGCCGTGAAGCCGGTCGAGGGGCCGCCCGAGGCGCCCAGCGCCTGACCACGGCGGCGGTCGTCGTGAATGCGACCGGCGCGCGTCCGCCGGCGGAGCGCAGATCGAAGCGCCGGATCCGCCGCTGCGGGCGGTATGCTCGTCGGCGCTTTCGACGCCCCGAGCGCCGACGAGGCCGAGAGGCTTGCGAAAGCGGCTCTTGCGTGCGTTCACTCAAACCGAGCGCCGCGACGACAGCGGGTGCATGGTTCACGCCTTCTTCGTGATCGTCCCCGTGCAAGGGGCATTCGTCGCGAAGCAGGACTGAACACCAACCACCCGGAACGCCCTCCACGACCTGAATGAGGATGGAGGGCGTTCGCGCTATGAAGGTCTTCGCGATCAACGGCAGTGCCCGCAAGGACGGCAACACGGCGGCGCTCGTGCGCCATGTCTTCTCGGAACTCGAGGCCGAGGGCATCGAGTGCGAGATGCTGCAGCTCTCGGGGGAGCGCATCCGAGGGTGCGCCGCCTGCTACGAGTGCTTCGAGCGGCTCGACAAGCGCTGCGTGATGGATGAAGACATCGCGAACGCCTGCATCGCGAAGATGGTTGAGGCCGACGGCGTCATCATGGCTTCGCCGGTGTACTTCTCCGACGTGACCGCCGAACTCAAGGCCCTCATCGACCGAGCCGGCTTCGTCTGCCGCGCGAACGGGAGCCTCCTGCAGCGCAAGGTGGGCGCCGCCGTCATCGCGGTCAGGCGCGGCGGCGCGATCCACGCCTTCGACACGATCAACCACTTCTTCCACATCCAGCAGATGATCGTGCCCGGCTCCATCTACTGGAACATGGGCTTCGGCCTCCAGAAGGGCGAAGTGGAGGACGACGAAGAAGGCGTCCGCACCATGAAGACCCTCGGCCAGAACATGGCATGGCTGATGAAGCGGATCCAGTAGGGGACACCGGAGCGCGGGCTTCCAGCCCGCCCGTGGCGCCGGCGTCCCTGCCGGTGAGCCTACAGCTCGCCGAACTCCGCCACCACAGGCGCGTGGTCCGACGGCTTCTCGCCCTTGCGTTCGTCCCGGTCCACGCAGGCGGTGGTGCACGCATCGGCAAGCGGCGCGGTGGCGAGAATGTGGTCGATCCGGAGGCCGTCGTTCTTGGGGAACCCGAGGTTCCGGTAGTCCCACCAGGAGTAGATCCCGCCGTCGGGGTTCTTCTCCCTCACGACGTCGCGAAGCCCCCATTCGGCGATCCGGGCGAGGGCGTCGCGCACCTCGGTCGTCGTGAGCACCGTGTCCACCCAGTTGCCCGGCTTCGCGATGTCGAGGTCGTCGCGCGCGACGTTGAAGTCCCCGCACAGGGCAAGCGGCTCCGACGGGTCGCACTCCCTGTCGAGATAGGCGCGCAGACGGGCCATCCACTCGAGCTTGTAGGCGTACTTGTCGGACCCCACCTCGCCGCCGTTCGGGAAGTAGGCACTCAGCACGCGGACGCCCGCGACCCGCGCCGAGACAAGCCGCGCCTGCGGGTCCTCGACCTCGTCGCGGAGCCCCACGCGCACGTCCTCGGGCTCGTGGCGGCTCAGGATCGCGACCCCGTTGTAGGTCTTCTGGCCGTGCACGGCGGCGTGGTAACCGGCCTCGAGGAAGACCTCGCGCGGGAAGTCGCCGTCGACGACCTTGAGTTCCTGCAGGCAGACGACGTCGGGCTCCGCCTTCCGAAGCCACGCGAGCGCTCGCTGCTCCCGGGCTCGGACCGAGTTCACATTCCAGGCGACGATCTTCATGGGGGCAGTATACCCCCGCCAAACTGGGGTTGGGTCAGGGCGGGCCTTGTGACCCGCCCTGCCCGTTCGAACCGGACG
>CAZCER010000782.1:0-2287 GCA_964497385.1 uncultured Armatimonadia bacterium
CCTGCCCCTCCACCGCCATGCTCCGCAGCCCGATGCGCACGAGCGCGGCCACCACGGGATGGGCCTCGCACCCGACCACCCGCCCGGCCGGCCCGACGGCGAACGCGGCGACCGTGGAGTCGGTGGCCTTTCCGAGCGTGCAGTCCAGAAAGCTCATCCCCGGGCCGAGGCCGGAGGCGCGCACGAGCGTCTCCGGCTCCTCCCGACGGAGGGACCCGATCCGGTTCTTGGCGAGCCCCGGGTGATAGAAGAACGGAGGGGCGCTCGGGGCGTAGTAGTAGGAGACGTGGTCGTGCCCGACGCTGATCAAGCTGTCCCAGCCGTCCCGCAGGACGCCGGAGACCGTCCGGCCCCGCCGCTGTTCCAGCGGGCAGCCGAACTCCTCACAGAGGCGGTCGGCAACCGCGTGCATCTCGGCCGTGGCGCCTCGCGGGAGGAGAACCGCCATGCGTCCTCCGGTCATCCGCGGGCCCGCCTCAGGACCTCGAGCGCCTCGGCCCAGGTGTCCGGCGGCGAGACAACCTCGACGGCGCCCTCATAGCCGAGGAACTCGAGTTGCTCGAAGAGGCGTCCGAAGGGGACGTTGCCCTGTCCAGGCGCCACGCGCCCTCCGTCGAGCGAGTCCTCGGCGAGGATGTGGGCGAGCAGATCGCCCCCGACATCGGTGGCGCCGCTGATCCCTTCGCCGGACGCCTCGGCGTCGAAGGTGTTCATGACCCAGCGCACGGCCGGGCTTCCGGCCGCACGGATCAGTTCGCAGACCTCCAGGGAGCCGTGGAAGAACGTGTCGATGCCCGAGACGACGCCGAGGATGCACCCGCTCCGCTCGGCCCACAGGCCGGCCCGGCGGAGGGCGTCGATGCACGCGAGACGGAACTCCTTCACCGCCTCCATCGAGACCAGGTCGGTTTCGTCGGGGCAGGGCGCCGGCACGTAGACCAGCGACGGCGGAGACTCGGCCTGCATGAGCGGCGTTGTCTCGTGGGGGAGCCGGTAGGTCAGGGGCAGGGCCGCGACGGGCAGACCGGCCCGCTCCGCCGGCGCGCGCAAGCCCGACGCGGCGACAACCACGCCGTCGGCCCCGGCCTCGCGGGCCAATGGGATCTGCTCGGGCGCCTCGATGCGTACGCAGAGTTGAACCATAGGTCGCGCTCCCCATCCTGTCTCCGTCCGGATAGGGCGGGGTTCATCGGGAGGCCGCCGAGGTCCTCCCCTATCCTCCCCTGCGGAAGCTCCAGAGCAAGCCCCTCTTCACGAACCCGAGCCTCTCATAGAGGCCAACGGGCCCTCGCTCGTCGCAGACGACCACCAGCGCTCTCTGGCGGCGCACGGCGGGGTGACGCTGGATGTGCGCGATCATCGCCGAGGCCACGCCCTGGCGGCGGGCGCCCTCGGACACGTAGACGTGTCGGAAGCGCGCGAGGCCGTCCTCGGTGACGAACCATCCCGTCGTGCCGACCACGGAGCCGTTGAGGCGGCCGAACACGAGCGCGCCGCCGAGACGTCGGTCCTGAGAGCGGCAGAAGTCGGTTCGTCGGAGATCGGGCCAGGCTTCGATGATCTCGCGCTCGCGCTCGGAGCCGGGCGGGACCTCCTCAACCGTTACGGCGGCGCTCTCTTCGCAAGCGGGCGCCGGCTTCTCGTGCACCAGCATCCACTCACGCAGCGCGAGCCAGCCGGCGCCGCGGAGGCGCGAATCGAGCACGGCCAGGGTGGCCGGGTCGTGACCGAGGATCTTGCGGTACTGCAGTCCGGTTGGGCCGTAGAGGCGCTCGAGTTCGGAGAGCAGGTCGCCGACGTCCTCCTCGGCGCAGCGACACGCCAGGAGCTGGCACGCGTCGTAGCGGTCCGGGAAGCTCGGGTGGTGCACGAACACGCCGAAGCGCGTCGAACGCGAGACCTCCGGATCGGCGAACCTGGCGTACTCGGTCCGGGCGAGGTGGGCGACGATCGCCGACTCGGTCGTCTCAGACATCGCGATGGGTCCTGGATCAGCCACAGAAAGCGCCTCCTGCCGCGCGCGGCGGCGGGTGACCAGCAGCCCCCGCCTGGTATTCCGCGCCCGACCGTCACCCCCTTCCTCGGCTCGTCGGAGGAAGAGCGCTCGCCAGGCTGAACACCTATCCCGGTCGGCGGGGAGCGGTGTCGCCCCATGGCGAGGCGCGCCGCGCCTGCCGAGTGACGGGAGGTCCCTGTGACCGAGGACTGCCGCGAAACCGCCGACGGCGGGCATGAGTTCACCCTGCAGCCCATCATCACCCACGCCAAGTACTGGCTGGGGCAGTCG
>CAZCER010000783.1:0-2287 GCA_964497385.1 uncultured Armatimonadia bacterium
GTCGGCATCTTCTTCGGCGTGGTCAAGAAGGATAAGGAAGCGGTGGAGGCCGTCGACGCGGAGATCGCGACGCATCAGGAGAAGGCCCGTCAGATCGAGATCAAGAAGGTCGATCTCCAGGAGGCCAAGTTCGCGACGGCCCACATCGCCAAGGAACTGACAAGCGTGAAGTCGGCCAAACTGCCGATGGGCTCGACGAACCCCTGGTGGAACGCGCTTCGCGGCGGCAACACCCTCGTGCCCGGCCCCGCGACCATCCCGCTGGGAGAGCGTGGAGAGCTGGTGAGCGTCCCGGACGCCGCGATGCTCGACATGTGGTTTCTTCTGCGCGAGGATCTTGGGCTCATGCTCAAGGACTTCTTCGAGAGCACGGGGTGTGAGGTCTCCAGCTTCACGCTTCCGGATCCGAGGATGGAGCCGTACAGCGAGACCGACCTCGCGATGACGATCCCGCTCTCGAATCTCACCGTGCGGGGCTCCTATGAGAACGTTCTGCGGTTCCTGCGCCGTCTTGGCGAGGCTCCGCTGCTGATGACCGTGCAGGGCCCGGTTACGCTCACGGCGGTCCCGGCCACCGAGGGACGCGAGGTCACGGCGAACCTGACGATTATCGTCCAACTCTTCCCGAACGTGTCGCCCGACCGCATGAGCGACCTGGCCGGCATGCTTGCGGCGGCCGGATCCGCGGCGGCCGCAACGGGTGGAGGCGGCATGGGTCCCATGGCGATGGGCGGGCCGTCCGCGATGGGCGGCGGTCCCACGATGATGGGCGCTTCCGCTCCCGCCGGCGGAAGCGGAGGCGGCGCGACCGCGGCGCCTCCCCATTAGGAGGAACGCTCGGCCGGGCCGCAGGGCCGGAGAGAGGGCGTTTCCGCGAGTGGCAGGCATCAGGCTGATCGAGAGGTGTTCCGAATGACGAGTTCGTCCTTGGCCAAGCTCACAGTGCTCCTGACCGGCATTGCGGTGCTTCTGGCCGGACTGACAGTGGCTGCGGCCGTGAAGCTCTCCGGCCCGGCCTCGGCGCACCAGTCTTCATCCCTTGGCGTTGCGGTCGCGCAGGTCGAGCCCGGTGGGGCCGAGGCCGCTCCGGCGGCTGGCGAGGTCGCCCTTCCCGGGACGGAAGGTCCGGCAGCGGAGCTGGGCGCTCCGCCGGCGGCCGCTCCGGAGGTGGATCTGCCGGCGTTGGATCCGCTGTCTCCCCTTCTGCCGTACCGGGAGAACCCGTTCGTGGCTCGTCCGCCCTCCGAGGATCCCGGGTTGGTTCGTCTGCCCGGACAAGGCGTCTACGTGACCCCGGAGGACAGGGAGATCTGGAACACCCTCCGCCGCAGCAACATGGAGTTCTACAAGGCGTATATGGAGGCGAACTTCGGGCGCTCCTTTGCGTGGGGCTCTACACACTTCCCGCGCCCCCGGAGCGTCCTGCAGCCTGCCGGTGAGATGGGTTCGGAACTTCTTCTTCCGCCCGCTCGTCCTATTCTGGCCGGGGAGGGCGTCGCGGTGACCGGCGCGACGGGCGGGGCGGCCGAGGGCGGTCCCCGACCCGAAGTCGGCGCGCAAGAGACCTCGGCCGTGGAGGCGCGCACCACACCTAAGACCGGAGGCGCGCGCATCCGTCGTGTGACGGGGATCGTGCATGACGGCACGGCGGCGGCGATCATCGAGATCGAGGACGCGGGGCAGGTCGAGACCCGCGTCGTGAAGCCAGGGGCAGGCCTGGAAGTGGGCGGCCGGCAGTACCGCGTTCGGTCGATTGGCGAAACCGGGATCGTGCTGCTCGACGCGGCCACCAACGAGGAGTTGTCCATCCCGCTGCGCGGGCGAACGGTGAACGAGGAGTAGGGTGAGCGGCCGCCCCGCGCGGGCGCCGGATGGGAAAGCGAGGCGCGGAATGAGAACAGCACTTGGCATCATCCTCACGTTGCTTCTGGCGGGTGGCGCTGTGTTCGCGCAGGCCGACACCCCGATCAGCGGAGACTTCCGCGACGCGCCCGCGGCGCTGGCGCTCGAGACGGTCGCCGACGTAGCGGGACTCACGACCGCCCCGGCGGTCGCCAGTCTGACCGGGCGCGTCACCGTCTCGTTCTCGAACAAGACGGCCGAGGAGGTCGCGAAGCTCATCGCCGAGCAGATCGGCCTGGACGCGCGGGTCAACGGCGGCGAGTTGGTCCTCATCGGCTCTTCGGCGGGACGGACGGGCTACATGATGTCCTCCCTGGGAGGCGAGCCGGGTGAGTTCCGGCAGCTTCTTGGCGGGGGCGGCGGCGGCGAGACCGGCGGCCTCGGT
>CAZCER010000784.1:0-2273 GCA_964497385.1 uncultured Armatimonadia bacterium
CGGCAAGCCTTCGCGTGGAACCCGACGATTCAGGGAACGAAGAGCGAGGACACGGCCCTGTGCACGGCCGACGGCGTCGAGGTGCTCTCCGCCTCGCCCGACTGGCCGCCCGAGGCCGTTTCGGTGGGTGGCCGTACGCTGGGGCGGCCTGGTATTCTGGTGGTGTAGCTGGGCGCCCATCGGGCAGCGTCGGGCCGGTGGCGCTCGGGTCCCGGTCCCCGCGAAACCAGAGCGTCGCTCCGCGTTCGCGCATGCCGGAAAGAGCCCGCGCGGCGTATAGTGAGGGCCCGTAGAGGAGTTACGCGCCACCGTGTACCTGAAGGAACTCGAGCTGTTCGGCTTCAAGACATTCGCCGACCGAACGCGCCTGCGCTTCGGGCCGGGCGTCACAGCCATCGTGGGGCCGAACGGCTCCGGCAAGAGCAACATCGCCGACGCCATCCTCTTCGTGCTGGGCGAGCAGTCGAGCAAGTCCATCCGAACCAACCACCTCGCCGACGTGATCTTCAACGGCAACGACGACCGCAAGGCGATGGGCATCGCCGAGATCACCCTGGTTCTCGACAACCACGACGGCGCGCTCGCCATTCCCTACCAGGAAGTCGCCGTTACGCGCCGCGCGCACCGCAACGGAGACAGCGACTACCTCATCAACCGCACGAAGTGCCGCCTGCGCGACATCCAGGAACTCTTCCTCGACACCGGTCTCGGCCAAGGCACGTACTCGATGATCGGCCAGCGCGAGGTGGATCGACTCCTCAGCCTCCGCGCCGAGGACCGCCGCAGCCTCTTCGAGGAGGCCGCCGGCACCGCCAAGTACCGGACCCGGCGCAACGAGGCGCTCCGCAAGCTCGAGATGACGCAGGGCCATCTCACCCGCATCCACGACATCCACACCGAGGTGCAGGGCCAACTCGAGCCGCTCCGAAAGCAGGCGGAGAAAGCCCATGAGTACCGCGGCCTCATCGCCGAAGTCCGGGAACTCTCGATCTCCATCCTGGTGGCCGAAGCCACCCGCGCAACCGAGGCGATCGGGCGCTGCGAGCACGAGGCTTTCGTCGTCCGCACCGATCTGGAGCGTTTCGAGACCGAAGCCGCGCAGCTCGAAGAACGCCTCGCCGAGTGGCGCGACCGCCGCGCCGAAGCTGAGAGGCTCCTCGAGGAAGCCCGCCGGACGAACGGCCGCATCCAGGGCGAGGTCTCGCGCCACGAGTCGGCGATCGCCGTGGCCCGCGAGCGCCTCCAGTCCTGCGGAACGCAGACGACGCTTCTGGAGCGCGAGGCCGAGGAGGTCAGCCAGCGGCTTGTGCAGGTTGAGGGCCGCCAAGCCGCCCTCGAGGCCGCCCGCGACGAGGCGCGCGCGAAGCTGGAGGCCCTGGAGCCGACGCGCCAGGAGCGCCTTAGCGCGCTCGAGGCGGCCACGGCGGAGTTCGACGGGCTTGCCGCGACATTGCAGGACACCGGTCGGCAACGGCGCGAGG
This sequence comes from uncultured Armatimonadia bacterium, assembly GCA_964497385.1. Classification (GTDB taxonomy): domain Bacteria; phylum Armatimonadota; class Zipacnadia; order UBA1398; family UBA1398; genus CAZCER01. The sequence goes on from CAZCER010000784.1 coordinate 1,482, forward strand.
CCATGCAGAAGCGCGCCGCGATGGAGAGCGGCCACGCGTCGCTTCGAGCGCAGCGGCGTGAACTCGACGGCCGCCTCCATGAGGCTGAAGAGGCGATCAAGCGGCTTGCCGGGCAGGAGTCCGCCGAACAGGCGCGGCTCGCTCGGTCCGAAGAGGAACTCGTCGAGTTCGAGGACCGCGAGCAAGCCGCGTCCACCGCGCTGGAGGCAGCGCGCAAGAGCACGGACGAGGCCCGGGCGCGCCTCGAGGCCCTCTTCGACGAACGCCAGAGAACCCTGTCCGAACTCGGCGGCGTCGACGCGCGGCTCGCCTCGCTCGAGGAGATCGAGAAGAGCGGCGCGCATCTTCCGAGAGGCGTGCAAGCGGCTCTCGACGCGCGCGGCGACGGAAGGCTCGCCGGCATCGTCGGCACGGTCGCCGACGTGATCGGCGTCCCGCCGGAGTACGAGCGCGCCATCTCCGCCGCTTTGGGCGAGTGGAGTCGCGCCCTCGTCGTCGAGACGCTGGGGTCGGCTTGGAACGCGATCCGCCACCTGCGGGACGAGCGCGCCGGATACGCCGTGATGCTCCCGATCGAGGCGATGCGCGCCGAGCCGGCCGGTTCGGTTCCGGAGGCCATCGCGCAGGTTCAGGGCTTCGTCGGGCGGGCCTCCGATCTCGTCTCCTTCCACCCGAGCCGCAGGGCGCTTCTCGACCGACTGCTCGGAGACGTCGTCGTGGTGCGCGATCTAGCGGCCGCCGAGCGCGTGGCGCCGCTGCTGCGCGGCGGCGCCGTTGTGTCGCTGACAGGGG
>CAZCER010000785.1:0-2255 GCA_964497385.1 uncultured Armatimonadia bacterium
CGCTCCTCGACGAGGTCCCGGTCGACGCTCAGATCGTCGAGACGCCCGAGGCCTCGACCGACACGTACACCGTGTATCGGATCTCCCTCGCGAACGTCGACGGCACCCGCGTCTACGGGTGGTTTGGCGTGCCGAAGTCGGCAGGCCCGCACCCGGCGATGCTGCAGGTGCCCGGGGCGGGGGTCTATCCGATCGGGCCGGGCACGGTCGCGATGGCGGGAGACGGCTTCCTCGTTGTCACGATCAGCGTCCACAACTACGAGATCGACACCCCCAAGGAGCGGTGCGACGAACTCAATGCGAACGAACTCGCGGGCTACCCGCACCAGGGCCGAGAGAGCCGGGACACGTACTACTTCCGGCGCGTGTTTCTCGGTTGCGTGCGGGTGATCGACTACCTCACTGCCCGCGAGGACTGGGACGGCAAGACGATGATCGTCACGGGCTCGAGCCAGGGCGGCGCGCTCTCGATCGTCACGGCCGGGCTCGACCCGCGCGTCACCGGCGCGGCCGCGAACGTGCCCGCCCTGTGCGACTTCTACGCCAAGTACGCGGGCCGGTCCTCGGGCTGGCCGAAGCCGATCCGGGACGACAGTGAGGCTGAGAAGACGGCGCTTCAGTACTTCGACGCCGTGAACTTCGCGAAGCGGATCACCACGCCCGTGATCGTGGGCATCGGTTTGGTCGACACGACGTGCCCGCCGGCGGGGATCTACTCGATGTGCAATGAACTGGGCGGCTCCGTCGAGATCGTGATGACCCCGGACATGGCGCACTCGCAGAGCGAGGAGTACGGAGCGCGGCGGTACGAGTGGCTTCTGGAGCAGGCTGGGCTCAGGGCGCCCTAGTGGCCGCCCCTCCATCGTCGCTTCACATTCCCCTCGCTCCCGGCGCGCCTGCGCGTCTATGATGCTGTCGCGAACAGGAGGCGACGGCACATGATGTTGGCGCGGACCGGTCTGCTTGCACTGCTCCTCACCCTCACTCCGGCGCTTGGGGCCGGCGATTGGGCGAAGTTCGTCGCGGACGACGGGTCCTTCTCTCTCCACTATCCGGCGGGCTGGAGCGCGGAGCGGTCCGACTCGGGTCTCGTCATCCACTCGGACGAGACCTCCGAGGTCTTCTTCCTTCTCACCTTCGAGCCCGAGGGCAGGGACGCCGCGCGCGCGTGCGCGGTGGCCGCGTGCGAGGTCTTCGGCCAGCAGGACTGGATCATCGAGCCGCTCGCGTGGCAGCCGGAGGAGGAGGACGCGAACCCCGTCACATTCCACTTCTCTGCGGCGATCCAGGGCGCCGACCTGCTCGGTGACGCTCTGGTGACGCTCGACGGCGCAAGCGTCCTCTGGCTCTCGTACATGGCCCCCGCCGACAGCTACAACGGGGCGCGCTCGGCGTCGGTCCTCCAGGGCGTGGGCTCCTCGCTCGCGGACGGGCGCGGCTCCGCGCCTCCGACCACACGGCTCCGCGGAGGGCGTGCGGACGAACTCGCCCGGGCGTTCGTGTTCGTGCTCGAGTTCGCGCTCGGCGACCCCCTCAGCTCAGACGAGGAGGAGCAGGTCATCGCGTCGCTTCTCGAGGGGTGGGAGGATCAGACGGACGAGGACCTGGAGGCGTACGCGCCCTATCCCGGCCTCGTAAGGGCGATCCTCTCGGCCGACCAGGACTCGCTGAAGCAACTGCAGACCGACCTCTCGGAGACGACCAAGGAGTGGCTCGACGAGAGCGACCCGAACGACCCGGTTGTGCGGATCGTGCGGGAGCATCAGGAGGCCGCGGACGAGCAGCTTGTCGGCGGCGAGGAGCCGCTCACCCGACGCGAGGCGACCGCGTACGCCGAGATGACCGCGTACTCGCTCACGCTGCGTGAGTCGCCTCTCGCGCTGCCGGACGAGACGGATCCGGATCTGGTGAGCGTTCTCGAGCGGGGACTTGCCGACGCCTGGGCCGGCCTCACCTCTGAGGAGCGCGAGCAGGTCGCCGCCGCGCCGGTGGTCTGGATGTGCCTCCGGTCGGCCGTCCAGAGTGGCTCTCCCGAGGAGCGGGCGCAGGCTCGGGAACTCGTGATGGGCGCGGCGACCGCGGCCGAGGGAGAGGGCCAACCGACCGACGCGCCCACCGACGCTGACGGCCGCACCGTCGCCGAGAACATGCTTCGCCACCAGGTCATGCTCGATATCAACCAGATGACTTTCAACCACTACATGTGGGCCCACGGGCTGCACCAGACGATGCTCGGGTTCTGATCGCGAAGGGAT
>CAZCER010000786.1:0-2255 GCA_964497385.1 uncultured Armatimonadia bacterium
GCCTCCGCGAGGCGCGCGATGAGGCCGGCGCTGGCGCGCCCGCCCGACCGCTGGGCCACGCTCGTCAAGGCGGAGACGGCCACCTCACGCACCGAGGCGTCCTCGGTGTCATCGTCCATCACGTCGATGAGCGGCTGAACCACCTCCGGCGTCGCCACCGCCCCGAGCGCCTCGATCGTGCGCGTGCGCTTCTCCCCGAGACTGTCACGCACCGCCGCCGCCACAAGCGCTCCGCGCTTCTCCAGCGCCTCGCGCACCGTCGTCGCGACGGTCGCCGGCAGGTCGCCCAGGCACTCCAGCAAGACCTGCACGGCCTCCTCGCTGCCGATCGCGTCCAGGCGCTCGGCCACGAGGCGCTGAGGGCCCTCCGGCGCGGAGGTCAGCAGGTCGCGGAGGAGATCCACGCCGCCGCCCTCGAGGCGTTTGGTCTCATCGAGCCACGAGGCGAACGCCTCGCCGCGCCGCGCCGCGCTGTGCAGAACGAGCGCCAGTTCCTCGCGCGTGAGGCGCAGCTTGGATTGGACGCGCGTGAGCGAGCGCAACACCTGAAGCGGCAGCACCTCTCCGAAGAGCCGCCAGTCGCTCAGTCCGCGCGAGACCGCGTCTTCGGAGGCGCGCGCGAGGCGCTGCTCGGGGGTCACGCTCTCGAGGATCTGCGGGATCACCCAATCGTTCACCAGCTCGTACCGCCGCGCGCCCTCGCGCCCCTGGCGCGTGACGAGCCGCGCGTCGGTCAGCGCCCACAGCAGCCGCTCCACGCGGTCGCGGTCGAGCCTCGGGCAGCGAGCGACGATCTGCTCGAGTTCGAGCGGACCCTTCGTGTCCCCGCTTCGGACGAGGGAGCGCAGGATCTGCCGCGCGGCCTCTCGGTCGCGCCACGCGATGGTCTGCAAGGACTCCGCCAGGAAGTTGCTGAGGATCCGTTGGGAGCGCCCCAGCGACTCGTACGCGCGGAGCCGAACGACGCGGGCGCGGCCGAGGGTGGCGTAGGTGCGGTGGCAGACGATCGCGAGATCCGCGGGGTGGATCTCCTCCGGCCCCAGATCGTCGACGACGGCTTGGTACGCGTCCTCTTCCCAGCGGCGCTCGTACCGGGCCGCGGAGCGGATGATCACGTGGAGAGCGTCCGCCGGGCTGAACGGGTCGAGCCGGAGCGTCTTCTCGTAGATGCCGGGCAGATGGGTGTTCAGGTCGTAGAGATGCGCGAAAGCCCAGTCGGCGACGAAGAGCAAGGCGCGGCTGCCGCACCGTTCGTCGGCGAGGACGGCGGCGAACTCCTCGAGGAAGGCCGTCCGCGTCTTGGGGCCGATGCGGGTGATCAGCTCCTCCGCCTGGTCGACGATGAACACGACGTCGGAACCGCTGACCTCGCGCGCCTGCCGAACCGCGTCCAGCAGGCGCACGTCGGAGTCGATCGGGAGGTCGGCCTCGTCTCCGACGGCGGACGCGCGGGCGAGTGCGGCGAGCAGCTCGGCGCGCGGGTCGAGCCCGCAGCGGAAGACGACCGGAAGCTTGTTCTCATCGACGAGGCGCGGCGCGACGCCGGCGTTGGCCATGGAGGTCTTCCCGATGCCGGGTTTGCCGAAGACCACGACGAGGTTCCGCTCGGCGAGAGCGCGCTCGATCCACCCCAACTCCTCCTCGCGCCCATGGAAGATCGGCCCGTCGCGCATCTCCATGGGCTCCAGAAGGCGGTAAGGGGCCTCGGGCTGGAGCGTGATGGCGACGCGCGGGCGGTTGCCTTCGCCCCGGTCTCGGGCTTTGCGGACGCGCCGGTCGTACAGCTCGCGGAAGAAGTTGTCGAAGTGCCCCATGTCGCGGCAGAGGATCGTGCGCTCGCTGCGTCGGGCCTCCAGAAGCTCCACCACGGCGGGCAGCGGCTCGTGGAACCGGAGGCTCTCGGGCGCTTCGATCTTCATGCGGTCGTATTCCAGCGGGTCGCCGAGCGGATAGCGCGGGTTCACCCACCAGATGGCCCCGCCCTCGCGACGCATGGAGGCGATGAGGTCGGCGTCGCGGGCGGAGTAGCCCACGAAGATGAGGGTGCAGGCCGCGGAGTCGTAAATGAAGCGCTGGATGCGGCGCAGGAAGCTCTGCGTCTGCTTCCTGGTGAAGGCGAAGCTGCCGCTTCCGAGGGTTCCGAGCGCTTTGACGAGCGTCACACGGCGGGACTCCGCGATGGCGCCCATGATCTCCCGCCGGGTCGACATGCCCACGTTGACGAGGTTGTACTGCTCCTCGGGATGCATGTGCTC
>CAZCER010000787.1:0-2253 GCA_964497385.1 uncultured Armatimonadia bacterium
CGGGTCCGCCGGAACTCCGTGTTTTCATGCTCTTCTCGGCCGGCGCCGCCGCGCTGGTGCTCTGCTACTTCGCTCTCATGCTCGGCGGCGTCCGTGTCGAGGTGCGGCGGGATGTTCTCGAAATCCGGTACGGCAGATGGCCCGCGCCCGTTCGGGTGGGGCTGAAGGACATCGGCGAGTGCCGGGTTGTCCGCTTTCAGCCGGGGCGCGGCCTCGGGTCAGGCCCGACGAAGCCGCGCGCCTATGTGGCGAACGGAACCCGCGGAGTGCTGCTCCGGGTCAAAGGAGCGCGGCCGGTCCTGATCGGCTCCGACGCTCCGGAGACGCTCGCTTCCGTCCTTCGGGCGCAAGGGGTCGAGACTACCGACGCCGAGACCGCGCTCGACGCGGTGCTCCGCGAGTGGAAAGAGGCGTGAACGATGCTCGCATTGGCGGCGATGATGCTCGTGGGCGCTCCGACGTATGAGATCGTGTTCCCCGAAGACCAGAGCGCCATGGACTTCAGCGGCCATGAGCCGACGGTGAACATCGAGATGGCGCACACGGTCAGTCTCCCCTTCCCCGAGGCCGATGCGGCCGACGAGTGGGTCATTGAGACTTCGTCCGAGGGGGAGTCCGTGCTGATGCCGGTCCAGATCTGCACCGGCGGACCATGGGGCGGGGGAGGGCCCTGGGCGGCGACCATACGGCCCTACGAGGGCTCCGGCAAGATGCTCCTCCGACCGATGACCGACGACGATCCGTTCGTCGACAACATCCCCGTCTTCTCCGTCATTGAACAGGACGACGGCTCGATCCTCATCAGCGAGAACGGCGAGCCCGCCTTCGCCTACGTCTACGACCCCAGGAACCTCGACGGGATCGACGAGCGCTTCCGCCGCGCCTGCTACGCGCATCCGATCTGGAGCCCGAGCGGAGCCGTGGTGACCGACGACTTCCCCGCCGACCACTACCATCACAGCGGTCTGCTGTGGCGCTGGTCGCGTGTCGAGTGGGACGGCGTCTCGACCAATCCGTGGGAACTGAAGGGCCTGTACTCACGGTTCGAGGAGTGGGTCGAGCGCGACGCCGGCTGCCTGTGCGCGGTGCTCGGCGCGCGGGTGGGCTGGTACACCGGCAAGACCGTCGATGACCCCGATGGCGTCCGCGTCGCCGAGGAGATCGACTGGATCCGCGTGTGGCGCTCCACCGGCGCCGGCCGCGCGATCGACGTCACGATCGAACTCCGGTCGGAGGTCGACGGCCTCACCATCGCCGGCGCTCCGGAGCAGAACAAGGGCTACGGCGGGACGATGGTCCGACACGCGGAGTGCTCCGACCGGGTCATCTGCACGCCGGAAGGCCCGATTCAGGGCGACCAACTCTCGCTCGTCGCGCCCTGGGCCGACTACTCCGGAACCCCCGAGGGCTGGCCGCGCCAGGCGGGAGTCGCGATCTTCGCCGATGAGAGCCACCCGGGCTGGCCCGTCGAGTGGTTCCTCCGGCAGTACGGCTGTGGGGGGATCCGCTGGCCCGGCCTGACCAAGACTACCGTGCCGACCGACGGCGCGCTCACGATCCCGCACCGCATCTGGGTGCATGACGGAGACGCCTGGCAGGGCTCCACGCCTCTAGCCTACGCCTCCTGGCGGTGGACGTCCGGTGCGGCGTTGAAGCGGGTGAGGTAGCAGTGGCGCGGGGGGTGAGGCGACCGGGGGGGCGACGCGACCCCATCCCGCAGGAGGATGTCATCGCGAGGGCGCTGATAGTCTACTGGCCTTTGGACCATGCCAAGCGCCTTGAGGTGACAGAGTGATCCCGTCGTTCCCACTCCCGGCCGCCACCCGGGTGCGGAAAACCAGGCCAGGAGTCCGACGCCGCTGCTGCGAGGTCGCGCGGCCAGTGGCGACCGGCGCCGTCCTGCTGCTCTGCGTTCTCGCACTGGTGTTCATCCGGGCGTACGAGGTGCCGTCGGCGTCCATGCATCCCACGCTTCTCGAGAGTGACCGCATCCTGGTCGTCCTCTACGGCCCCCTCGGCGGGCCGCCGCAACCCGGCGACATCGCCGTGCTGCGCCACGCGCCGGAGGGGGAGGACGCCGATCTGTTCGTGAAGCGCGTCATCGCGGTCGGTGGGCAGAAGATCCGGATCACCCCGGGGGAGCTGGTCGTCGACGGGGAGAAGGTCACCGAGCCCTACATTGCGGAGGCCATGAGCTACTGGTGGCCGACGCCCGGCGTGCTGTATGGCGAAGAGCCGCCGCAGATGGAACTC
>CAZCER010000788.1:0-2249 GCA_964497385.1 uncultured Armatimonadia bacterium
GCACGACCGGCCAGGCGACGATCGCGGCCTGCATGATCTTGCGGTTCCGGCTGTCCCAGACGACCTTACCGTCCACCATGCCGAAGCGCTTGTCGTGGTAGTTCATCACCGAGCGCTCGGGGTAGTTCTCGTCGATGATGTCCACGGCCCCGAACCAGTGACTGATCTCGTGGCAGAGAAGCGAGACGGTCTTCTCGTCGATGGGTTCGGCGGCCTGGGCCTTCGAGAAGATGTGAGGCCAGCAGGAGAGGCCGGACCAGTAGATGCCCTCTCTGCCGCTAAGGGTGATCGTGCAGTTCGCGCCTGACTCAGCCGGGATCTCCTTCGGCACGTACTTGTCGTAGATGACCGTGCCGTCGAGCGCGCCGTGGGGGAGTTCCCAGGTTCCCGTGCCAGCGAGGGTCAGCTTGATGGGGAACTCGCGCGCCATCTGGGCGGACGTCTCGTCGATCCACTGCCGGACCTTCTCGCCGCCCGCCCCCTCGATCGGGCCGAAGCGGCGCTCGAAGTCCTTATCCACGCGGACGAAGACTTTCAGTTCGACAGGCGCGGCCCTCTCCACCGCGCGCTCGATGGCCCTCGGCGCGAAGCGCCAGATCGCCCCCGCCACGAGGCACGCAAGGACCACAACACCAAGCAGCACCCTCCCCAGCGGGAAGCGCCTGCGGTTGTGGCGAGCCATGGGGGTGGCGGTCATCGGTTCACCCGCCCGAATGCCTCTTCGAGAAGCGTGAGTGTGTTGGGACTCAGACTATAGCCCGGCGCCACGGTCACTTCCATCCGACGGTAGCTCTTCTGGCGTGCGCGGTCCGTGTCGTTCGTGACGCCCACGAGGAAGTGCTCGAGTTCCTCGTCCGTGGCGGAGAGTACCTCGACGCGGTCGAAGTCGAACACGACCGGCTCGCGGAAGCCCGAGCGCCTCGCGAGCGCTAGCCAGTTGACGCGGAGTTCCTCGTCCTGGTTCCAGCTTTCGCGCTCGTCCCGCCCGTCGAGCACGGCCGCGATCGGCCCTGGGTGCCGCAGGGCCCCGCGGCTCCTCCGGCAGGCCCGGCACCCGACCGCCCGCACCGCCCGGCCCGTGCTCAGCGGTACCTGGTACTGGGCGTACCGCGTGTAGCACTCCGGACACACGAGTTCCTCGGGGGCCTCGCCCACGTCAGCGAGCGTCTGGTGGGCGATGCGCCGGAGCGCCCGGTCGGCGGCCCCGCGCATGAGTTCGCGCTGACGGACAGCCTCCTGCACCGCGACGATAGCCTCACCGCCGATCTCGGTGAGAGCGAGAAGTGTGCGCTCGCGGCGGACCGGGTACCGCCTGCCCTCGCCCCGGCTCACGCCCGCAACCAGCCCCTCGAGGCTCGTGTCTTCGAGTGGAGCCACCAATCCGCGCAGGCTCTCGGGCAGTCCGATGTGCGCGAGTGCCGCCTGGAGGTCCGCGCTGGTGGGAGGGCTCTGCCACAGCGGCAGCACGGCGCGTGTTGGCGCCGCCGGCATGTCGGCGAACTCCCCGCTGCTGAGACCGACACGGTGTGGGGGCGTAGCGGCTCCACGGATCCAGCGCGGGTTGGGCCACCCGGGACAGATGCGGCGGGGGTCCGCTTTGTCCAGCAGTTCCACCCACGGCATGGCCCGGGCCGCGCGCCTCCGCATACGCGCAGGGCGAAGTGCCTCGGTGAGCATCGCGCACGCCACTCCCCCAATGAACGCGAACGCGATCCACCCGTCCTGGTCTACGGGCACGTCCAGCGTCACTATCACAGCCCAGTACGCAACGGCTCCCGCCAGAGCGCCTACGAGCCCCGGGATCGCGACGGACGATAGGTCAGCCAGTGGGTCATCCCGCAGCGGCCCGAGCTTCCGCCTGCCCTCGTCAGTGGGCTTGCGTGCGGCCAGCTCGGCATAGAGGAACGCGGCCCACGTCTCATCCGGCGTGTTGCGCCACTCGCGCCAGAGGACGTCTTCCCAGTCGGTGGTGTCGTCGCCGGTCTTGGGTGCCATGATTCCCCCTCCCTGTGGCCTATCGCGCCGGACCAACAACGGCGCCGCGATCGAGGCCGCTGCCGTTGTGCACGTCGCCGCCGGCTGCGAGTGGGCCGGATGGATGCCTTCCCGCTCCTCCCCTCGATACGGCGCATACCCCGCGCCTACTCGGGGTGAGCGGGTCCCTTCCATGCGGCCCCTCCGTACGTCAGTCCCGGCCGGCTGCGAGTGGGCCGGATGGATGCCTTCCCGCTCCTCCCCTCGATACGGCG
>CAZCER010000789.1:0-2244 GCA_964497385.1 uncultured Armatimonadia bacterium
GGCCGCGCCGCCGAAGACCGGGACGGCGTGCAGAGCGTCGAGGTCCTCGGCGCTCGCGACCGCTACGGCCTCCGAGGCCTCGTCCGTCGCCGCGCGGCGCAGGGCGGGCGTCCGAGCGGCCAAGCTCGTGACCACATCCATAGCCGGCTCGGCAACGGCCTCCCTAGGCGCCTCAAACGCCGCGGCGCTCGGGGGCTGAGCGGGCCGTCGAGCCGGCTTGCTCGCCCTGACTGCGGGCCGTGCGAACACCGGCGCCGCCGTCGGAGCGCTGTTTTCACCCTTCGTCGGGCGTTCCCTCTCCGTGTCCGTCTCCGGAGCCACGGGGCGCTCGGACGCCTCGGACGCCGGGATCGACGGCTGCGGGTCTCCGGCTGGCGGGACCTGGACCACCGCAGGCGTCGCGACGCCGCCCGCGTCCGCGCTCGGGCCGAGGAGCGACGGGAGCTGTCCGACGGCCACGGCGACCACGGCGCCGGCGGCGACGAGCGCGCCGGCGGCCGGGGCCCATCCGGGGAGGGGGGCTCGCCGCCTGGCCGAGGCCGCGCGGATGGCCGCGTCGAGCCGGCCGTGCTGGGCCGCTCCGATGCTGACCTCGGGCGCGGCCGTTGAGAGAAGCCGCTCGAGGTCCCGTTCCGTCTGCCAGGCTTGCGCGCAGGCGGCGCAGTGCTCGACATGCTCCGCCAGAGAGGGGCTGAGGCGGTCCATCGACCTCGCGCCCGCTGTGGCGATCAGGCGTCTGGCTTCTTGGCAGTCCATTACCTCGTCCCCCCTTCGGGCAGATCGAGTCGCAGTCTTTGTTTGAGGATCCGTCTTGCCTCGTGCAGTCGCGAGGCCACGGTTCCGCGGTTGATGCCGATGGCGTCGGCCACATCGTTGAGGGCCAGGCCCTCGAAGTAGAAGAGGACGACGGCCGCGCGGAGCTTGGGACTCAGCTCCTGCACGGCCTGGCGCACCGCGAGTCGGGTCGCCACGTCCTCGGGTTCGTAGCTGAGACGCTCGAGTTCGGCGTCCTCCAGTACTCTAGACTCACGCCGGCGCTGAGTGTGTCGAATTGCGAGGTTAATGGCGATTCGTGTGAGCCAGGTTCGAAGCGCGGAGTCGCCGCGGAAGCGGCCGATGGCTCGGTAGGCGCGCACAAAGACCTCCTGCAGGAGGTCCTCGGCGTCCATCGGTCCGACCATTCCAACCAGGACTGAGTAGACCTGACCGCGAAGCGGCTCGGTGAGCCGCGAGAAGGCGTCGGCGTCGCCGGCGCGCGCGCGCGCAAGCAGGGCGCTGTCGGTTACTCCCGCGCCCATGGCGTCTCTCCCGGCCCGCGGACCTGAGAATGTGGAGTAGCTGGCAATACTCTCCATGACACGCTCCTATTGTATACGACACACCGGCGAGGCGAGCGATTCGGTGAGAGGCGACCGGAAGTTTGGGCGAGTTCGGGCGGCGGGCGCGACGCTTGCGGCCCTGCTTCTCTGCGCGGTTTCGCAGGCGTGGTGCGCGCCGGGAACGATCCGCGCGGCCGTGTACGCGGGCCCGGGCGTCGCGCCCGTTCCGGACCCGGTGTTCCTCGCGTTGGCTCAGTCGGAGCAGATCCTCGCGCACCCGGTGAGCCCCGAGGACGTCCGCTCGGGCCGGCTCGAGGCGGAGGACGCGCTCGTGATGCCGGGCGGGTTCGCGGACGCGCAGTCGGCGGCTCTCGGCGCCGAGGGCTTGGCGGCGGTGCGTCGGTTCGTCGCCGAGGGCGGGGCGTACGTCGGGATATGCGCCGGGGCGTATCTCGCGACGGCGCATCCGCTTCCGCGCGCCGGGAACCTGGAACTCCTGAACGTGACGAACATCCCGCCGTGGGAGCGTGGCGCGGGGCCTCTGCGGGCGGCCTGGCCGGGCGAACCGGGGAGCTTCGGCATGTATTACGAGAACGGGCCGGTCTTTGGGCCGGCGGGCCGGCCCGATCTCCCGAGAGCGACGACGGTTCTCGAGTACCGTTCGGGTCCCGGCGGGTCCGTCGGCATGGAGGGCTTCGCGGCGGCGGTTGCGGGACCGTATGGGAGGGGCCGCGTGGTGCTCCTCGGCCCGCATCCGGAGCGCACCCCCGGAAGAGCGTGGATGCTCGCCCGCGCGATCGAGTGGTGCGTGCGGCGTCCGTATCGCGGTGGGCTAGTCAGATGGTCGGACGTATTCGGGACGCCTCCGCCGTCCGCGCACGGGGCGGGTCAGGAGAGCGCGCCGGCTGCGCCGCTCGAGCGGTCC
>CAZCER010000790.1:0-2241 GCA_964497385.1 uncultured Armatimonadia bacterium
GATGCCCGCGCTCCGGGGCGGGTGACAGGCACGGAGGCCTGTCCCACGGAGTGGGGCCGAGGTTGAAGCGGGCAAGATGCCCGCGCTCCGGGGCGGGTGACAGGCACGGAGGCCTGTCCCACGGAGTGGGACGCGCCTACTCGAGGTACCTCCGCACGGCGAGCCAGCTTCCCAGCAGGCCGAAGACGATCCCGGCGCCGACGAGGCCGCCGAACACCGTCGCCATCTCCGCGACGCCGTAAACCATCCAGCCCGAGATGAACGGAGCGTTCTGGGCCGCCCACTCGTGGGCGTAGCCGTAGAGCGGAAGTAGGAGCGCGGTCGTGAGCACCGCCCCCACGGCCCCGTTGAACACTCCCTCGAGCAGAAACGGCGTGCGGATGAAGCCCGTGGTGGCGCCGACCATCTGCATGATGCGGATCTCGCGACGGCGAGCGTAGATCGTGAGACGGATCGTCGTCGCGATCATCAGAAGGGCCGCGAAGCCGAGCGCCGCCACGATCGCGACGGCCGTGACCTGCACGAAATCGCGGATGCGAACGATGGTGTTCACGACGTCGCCCGCGGTGACCGCGGCGTCCGTGCGCGCGTCGCCCTGAGCGACCGCCGCGACCCGCTCCCACTGCGAAGGGTCGGTGAGGGAGATCTCGATGCACGGTCCGAACGGGTTGCTGTCGCCCTCCAGGCCGTCGAGCGGCATGTTCAGCATGCGGCCCGCGTCCGCGAGGAGTTCCTCCTTCGAGCGAACCGTCGTACCCTCGATCAGGTCGCCGGCCTGGGCGCGGATGTCGGCCTCGAGAGCCTGAGCGTCCTCGAGCGGCACGGTCTTGTGACAGTAGACCAGCACGCGGATCTGGCTCGCGCTGTGCTCTGCGCCGGCCCCGAGGTTCCAGAGGGCGAGCAGGAACACCCCGAGGAACAGGAGCGTGGTGGCGCTGATGATGACGGCCGCGAGGGTCATGAGCCCGTTGCGGCGGATGTTGGTGATCGCCTGCAGGATCTGGAACTCGACGCCCCTCATGGCGTCACCTCCCCTCGACGCGCAACCGGGGCGGCGGGGCCGTTGGGCGCGGTCTCCTCGGAACCGTAATCATAGGTGGCCCGCTGGCGGTCGGCCACGACCTGCCCGTGATCCATCGTCACGACGCGACGGCCCATGCGGTCCACGATGTCGCGATCGTGCGTGGCGATGACCACCGTCGTGCCCTTCACGTTGATCTTCGAGAGAAGCTGGATGATGTTCCAGGAGGCGTCCGGGTCGAGGTTGCCGGTGGGCTCGTCCGCGAGCAAGATCGGCGGGTTGTTGACGAGCGCCCGCGCGATCGAGACGCGCTGCTGCTCGCCGCCCGAGAGTTCGTCCGGGAACGCCTCGGCCTTCTCGAGAAGCCCCACGAGTTCCAGCGCCTTGGGCACGCGCCGGTGCTTCTCCTTCCGAGACACCCCGATCACGTCCAGCGCGAAGCCGACGTTCTCGCCCGCGGACATGCGCGGAAGAAGGCGGAAATCCTGGAAGATCACGCCGATGCGCCGCCGAAGAAGCGGGACCTGCTTGCGCGAGAGGCGCGTGATGTCGCTGCCGCTCACCACCACCTGGCCTTCCGTCGGGATCTCCTCCCGGTAGACCATCTTCAGAAGCGACGACTTGCCCATTCCCGATGGACCGACGAGAAAGCAGAACTCGCCCTTCTCGATCGTCAGGGTCACGCGATCGATCGCCAGCGTCCCATTCGGGTATCGCAGCGATACGTCTTGGTAGCGGATCATGCGCTTGTCCTCCGATGCCCGCCCGACCTCGGCCCGCACGCGAACCGCGTACAGGCCGCTTGCGCCGCGACGGGGCGGTCTCCTAGAGTGGAACGTCCGGGAGAGGCTAGAGGTTCTCCCGCAGGACCTCCGCCAGCTCGGACGGAGTGAAGGCGCGAGGGTTGTAGGCGGACGACCCCGCCCCCGCCGACTTGTCGGCGACGCCGGGAATCTGGTCCTCCTCGAGGCCGAGTTGGCTCAGTCGCGTCGGGACCCCAAGGCTCGCGCAGAGCCCCTCCAGCCAGTCGGCGAGAGCCTCCGTCGCGGCCGCGTCGCTCGGGCCGCTCGCGCAGCCCGCCTCACGCGCGATGCGGGCGTACCGCTCCGCGGCGCAGGACGCGTTCGCACGGACCGACAGAGGCAGCATGGCCCCACAGAGGAGCCCATGGGGCTTTGCGAGGAGCACCCCGAGCGGATGCGCGAGCCCGTGGACGATCC
>CAZCER010000791.1:0-2240 GCA_964497385.1 uncultured Armatimonadia bacterium
GGCTGGCTGCTTTCCGGCAAGGAGCGCATGGTTCGACCTGTTCTCGGTCTGGGTCGCTACTTGGCGGATCGGCATCGGCTCCTACGACGCCTATCGCACCTCCTGGAATCCGATCATCGCGGCCAAGCTCGACGACCCCGTGATCTACGGCGTCGGCGGCGTCGTCAAGAACCTCGGCCTCTACTACCTGCCGCTCTTCATCCTCGCCGCACGGCGCGACGCCGCCGAGTTCACGCGCAAGCTGCGCATCGTGGTCGGCGTCGTCACGCTCATCCACCTCATGCACTCCGTGCTGACGATCGGGTGGCTGACGGGCATCGTGCCGCAGTCGGTTCTCGCGATCCGCCACGTCGTCCCCGCGAACCCCGTGCGCGCTTTCGAGTTGTTCAGCCGGGCGCGGGGCCTCTTCTGGAATCCGAACAGCCTCGGCTTCTGGCTCATGATCGGCCTGGCGCTTCTTGCCGCCCGCCCCATTCTCTCAGGGCGCTGCTCGCGTCTCCACTGGGCCGGGCTTGCCCTGGTCGCGATCGGGATCCCGTTCACCGGTTCGCGGGGGGCCGTTCTGGGAGCCATGGTCATCCTCTGCGTCATGAGCGCCCTGGCGCGCCGCTGGCGGCTCGTTCTGATCCTCGCGGGCCTCTCCGTCGCCGGCATCGCGCTGCTTGCGGCCGTGCTCGACCTGGAGGCCGTGCTGGACCGCTTTCTCAGCGTCTCCGCCGCATCGGACGTGGGCTACTCCTCCCGCGTCCGCACTTTCGCGGACACGTGGGAGATCGTGCGCGACCACTGGCTCTGGGGGATCGGGTACACGGCCCCGGTGGGATGCGATTGCGAGTATCTGATGATTTGGCTCCGCGGCGGGCTCGTGCAGCTCGGCGCCAGGCTTCTTCTTGTCGCAGCCTTCTTCGCCCGCGCCTATGGCCTGTTCCGCACCTCGGCCGAGGGCGGCGTCGCGCGCGAACTCGCGGGGACCGTTCTGGGAATCCTCTCGGCGGCCGCGCTGCTCGACGTCTTCGCCGGGGGCTTCTACGCGGCGCCCTTCGTCCTGGCGCCCTTCTACCTCATGGGCCTCGCCATCGCTCAGTGGCACGTTGAGCGCGCTCAGGGCGTGACCGAACCCCCGGCCGCCGCCGGCCCCGCGCCCTTGGGCGAGGCCGACGCCGCGTCCTGAGACGCTCGGCCCGACAGCCCGACCTGAAGGGCGAGGTAGACCCCGAGGACCAGCCCCACGGCGAACGCGAGCACCGCGCCGCGCGTGAGCGAAGGAGCGCTCTTCCGTTCGGGAGCGACCGCCGGATCGATGACCTCGAAGACCTTGGCTTCCTTCTTGGCCTCCACGCGGGCGACCTCGAGGTCCGTCGTCAGCTTCTCCACGATGGCGCGCTCGCGAGCCACGTCCGCGGCGAGGCGAGACCACTCCTGAGAGACTCGAGGCAGGCTGCCAAGACGGCCCTCCAGCTCCCCGGCGCGGCCCCCGAGTTCGCCCACGCGCGCGCGCGCCTCCGCGGCGTCGGCCTGAGCGCGGTTCATCTCGAGCTTCAGGGCGTCGTAGGTCGGGTCGGGCGCCGTCGTGCGGCCGGCGGCGTACATCGGGTCGGCGAGCGCGGCGTCGAGCTGACTCTCAAGGTCGTCGATCTCGCGCTCCAGCGCCGCGACGTCGGGATGGGTGTCCTTCTTGCCCTTCCCGCGTTCGGCGGCGAGCCGCTGAACCGCGGCCGAGAGGCGCGCCTGGATGTCATCGACCGTGGCCTCCCGCGCCTCGGTCCGGCCGCTCTCTCGCTCAGGGTCCATGCTCTCGAGCTTGTTTGCCAGATCCGTCGCCTGAGCCGCCGCGGCCTGGGCCCGGGCGCGCGCGTCGGCCATCTGGGCCTCCACGTCGGCGAGGCTCGCGACGAGTTCCTGCGCCTCGGTGTCGGGGGCCATCGCGCTGTGCGCGGTCTGGAAGGCGGCCAGGGCGTCCTGGGCCTCATCGAGCATCGTCTCATGCTCGCTTAGGCTGGTCTCGAGGATCCCCTTCCGCGTCTGCTCCTCACCGAACTGATTCTCACGGAACCAGGTCTCGACCAGCTCCGTGTAACGGTTGGCGACCGCCGCGGCCATCTCGCGCGCCTGCCTGTCCTTCGCCGGTTCGGGGCCGCGCCCGAGGATCTGCGGGCCCTGCGGAGTTCCCTTGAGGGCAACGACGATCTCGACCGTGCTCGAACTCCCGCGGCTCTCAACCTGCGTGGCGTTCGAGAGCG
>CAZCER010000792.1:0-2232 GCA_964497385.1 uncultured Armatimonadia bacterium
GCGGACGCGATCTCGGCCCTGGTCGAGATGGCCGATCTGGCGGGCCTCGCGAACCGGCTCGATGACGGACCCGTCGCGCGACGGGCCGCGCACTCCGCGAAGCCTGAGCCCCACCGGGCGCTCGAGGCGTTCCGATCGGGCAATCCGGACGATGGCTGGAGGCTGCTCCGGGCCGTCGCGAGGGAAAGACTCGGCGGGGTGTTCGGAGGTCTCTCGGACGAAGCGCCCAGCGAGACGCTCTGCTCAGCCGCCTCCTCGGCGGCGTTTCTGGTCACGCTCACGGAGGGTCTTCTGGGCCTCGAGCCGGACGCCCCCAACGACGCGCTCACGCTGCGCCCGAGCTTGCCGGATGGCATGGACCGCGTCTCGGTGCGCGGTCTTCATGTGGGCGAGCACATTGTCGACATCGAGATCGTCGCGGGCGAGGGCGTGACCGTCCGCCATGAGGGCCGCGATCCGCTGACGGTCACGCTGGTTGCCGACGCGGGTGCGACCACGGTCGAGGTGAAGGACGAGGCGGAGATCGAGTACCGGTGAGGGAATCGCATGGCGCGGTCGCCGCGGCCGCGCATGTTCGCATCTGCCCCGACAGGGCGACGGAGCCACCAACGCTCCTCAGTACCCCCGCCCCAGATCCACGCGGTTCGGCATGGGCTCTCCGCGCGCTTCGGCGTTCAGAAGGGCCGCCAGGGCTTCCATCCGCTTGGCCTCGATGTTGGAGTCCATCCCTCCGCGGTGCGGGCTCATGACGACGTTGTCGAGTTCGTCGAAGGGGTAGTCGGCGGGCATGGTGCACATGCGCTCCCCGCTCGAGGGGTAGTTGTACCAAACGTCGAGCCCGGCCGCGAGAAGCCTCCTGTCTCGCAGAGCGATGAACAGCGCCCTCTGGTCCACGATGGCCGCGCGCCCGACGTTCACGAGCACGGCGCCGTCAGGGAGCCGACCCAGTTCGGCGTCGCCAATGAGCCCCTCGGTCTCCGGCGTGTGAGGCAGACAGATCAGAAGCACGTTCGCCCGAGGCAGGAGGGTGTGGAGTTCAGAGGCGGCGCGCACCTCATCAGGGCAGTCCGGCGGCGCGGTCGAAGGGTCCGTCTTCGTCGCGATCACGCGCATCCCGAGCCCGCGACAGGCCGCGGCGATGCGCCGGCCAATCGCCCCGTAGCCGAGCACGAGCGCCGTGGCCCCATCGAGGCCGAGGGCGTCGGACGGGGCGTAGCGGGGCGTCCAGTCGCCTCGCCGTAGAGCCCTGTCAATGGGGATGACTTGCTTCGCCGCGGCGAGCAGCAGGGCCATGGCCATCTCGGCGGTGGCGGCCGCGTTGTGGTGGAGGTTGTGGACGGTGACGCCGGGACGCCTGAGCATCAACTCCCGCGTCTCGACCGGCAGCCCCGCCCACGGCACGATGACCCGGCGCAGGCTCGCGAGCGCGTCGATCTGCTCCTCGCGGGGCGTGCCCTCGATAAGGACTTCGGCGTCGAGGCCCTGGAGGTCCTTCGGAGCGACGCACAGGTCGACGTCGTCCGAGAGGGCGGCGAGGAGAGCGGCGACGGACTCGTCGTTCGGGGGGCGGAGGAAGATGGCGCGCAGACTCACGAAGGCATCACTCTCCCGTGGACTCAGTCCCGGTATTGTGGCGGTCGCGCCCCGCCTCGGGCAAGGCGACCGGGAATGGAAAGCGTGAACGATGAACCCTTTGCCGCTTCCGGCCCTTTGTAATGTGTCTAGCCGACATTAGGAGCGGTGGAGCCGTTGAACTGTTCCGCGTGCATGCTGTCCAATCCGCCTTGGGCGCGGACGTGCGCCTCGTGCGGGGCCGACCTGGCCCGGGGCGACTGGAAGCCGCCGTCATGGCTTGTGATGGATCGGGGCGGTGAGGCCCCGATCTTCGCCATGCGCCGCCGGCGCCGTCGCCGCCAGTGGTACGGCCTCGGCATCGTCGTGCTCATCATAGCGGGGATCGCGTACGGCAGGTACGCTCAGAAACTGCTCTCCGAACCCGCGCCGGGGCAGCCCACGACCGCCGGCGCCACGGCATTGCGCCCCATCGGCCCCGGCGCGGGCGAAGCTCTGCCCGCCGCCGAGAGCCAGGAGACGGCCGAGTGGGTCCCCTCGGAGACCGCGGAGCCGCGCAAGGCGCCGTGGTACGTGGCGTGGATGGAGGACCTCGGCCCCGAGGGAATCGACATGGCGTGGCTGCCTGGAGCCGCGGAGTCCACGTCTGCGGAGACCGCC
>CAZCER010000793.1:0-2231 GCA_964497385.1 uncultured Armatimonadia bacterium
CCCGCGATCAGCGCGCGGCCGCGAAGACGGTGAACTTCGGGATCATCTACGGCATGGGGCCGCAGCGCCTCGCGGCCGACATGGGCATCTCGCACGAGGACGCCAAGCGCTTCATCGAACATTACTTCGCCACCTACGAGGGCGTGCGGCGGTATCTCGATTCCGCGAAGGAGCAGGCGCACACGGACGGGTACGTCGTCACCGCTCTGGGGCGACGCCGCAACCTGCCGGACATCCACTCCCAGCGGGGCCAGGTGCGGAGCGCGGCCGAGCGGGCGGCGGTGAACGCGCCGATCCAGGGCACGGCCGCCGACCTGATGAAGGCCGCGATGATCGCCGTGGACGCGCGGCTGGGCGACGACCCGGACGCGCGCCTCCTGCTGCAGGTCCATGACGAACTCGTTCTGGAGGTCCGGACCGAGCGGGTGGCCGAGGCGGCGGCGATGGTGAAGGCCCTGATGGCGGAGCCGGGCGGCGACATTCCCTGGCCTCAGGCTCTCGAGGCGCCGCTGGTCGTCGACGCGAAAGCGGGCCCCAATTGGGGAGAGATGGAGGTTCTCGCCTAGGCCCGCGCGGGGGCGCAAAAAAGGGCTGGCGCAAGGAAGGTTCGGGCATGGCGTACGCGAACCAGCGTAACTTATGAGGAAACTGTTCAGTGATCCACCGATGGGTCTACTCACCACTTGGCGTGCGCGAGCAATGGACTTTGTGCGGATCACTTGGGTGTGCGACGCACACCCAAAGACACTGGCTTAGGCTGACCGGGGGCGCGCCCGGCCAGCCCCGAGGAGGCACTTCGTGATGACGTTTGAGCCCGACACCGATTTCGAGAAGAGCGACGAGTTGAGCGGTACTCCGTCGGAGACCCCCATCCCGCCGGTCCCCGCTTCCGCACCCGAAGCATCGCCGGTCACCGGGGGCACCCTGGTTGCGCCGGCGGCGGAGGCGGATGAGGACTACGAGGACAGGGTCGCGGCGATCGTGGCCGGGCAGCCAACCATGGAAGAACTGGAGGCCCAGATGTCCCTCTCCGGACTCAAGGAGGGGACGATCGTCGACGGCACGGTGGTCCGGATCGACGCGGACGGCGTGCTCGTCGATGTGGGCACCAAGTCCGAGGGCCTCATCACGAAGCGCGAGTTCTCGGAGGAAGAACTGGACGTCCTGAAGGTCGGGGACTCGATCTCCGTCTTCGTCGTGAGTTCGGACGACGAGGAAGGCAACATCTCGCTTTCCAAGAAGCGCGCCGATCACGAACTCAACTGGAAGAAGATCCTGCAGGCGTACGAGAGCGGCGAGGTCGTCCAGTGCACGGTCGTCGACCGCGTCCGCGGCGGCCTGCGCGTGGATCTTGGCGTCACGGGCTTCATTCCCGCGTCGCACGTCGGCGTCCGCAACCCACAGGAACTCGAGCGGTTCGTGGGCGAGGTCGTGAACGCGAAGATCATCGAGGTCGAGCGCGCGCGGAAGAAGGTCATCCTGTCCCGCAGGCTCGCCGAGCGCGAGATGCGCGAGATGAACCGCGAGGCCATCCTGACCACGCTCAAAGAGGGCCAGGTCCGGGACGGCGTCGTCCGCAACATCACCAACTACGGCGCGTTCATCGACCTCGGCGGCGTGGACGGCCTGCTTCACATCACCGAACTCGATTGGGTCCATGTGAAGCATCCGTCGGAGGTGCTCCAGACCGGCGCCGACATCCAGGTCATGGTCCTCAAGATCGACAAGGACCGCGGCCGCATCAGTCTGAGCCGGAAGCAGCTCCTCCCGGACCCGTGGCAGCTTGTCGGGCGGAACTACCGCGTCGGCGAGAGCGTCAAGGGCCCGGTCACCCGCTGTGTGTCGTCCGGCGCGTTCGTGCGCTTGCCGGAGGGCGTGGAGGCGTTCATCCCGATCTCCGAGATGGCGTCGCATCGCGTGGACCGGCCGGAGGACGTTGTGACGCCCGGCGAGGAAGTCGAAGTCAAGGTCATCAGCGTCCAGCCGCGCCAGCGCCGCATGACGCTCAGCCTGGTGCAGGTGGCTCGGGACGCCGAGCGGGCCGAGATGAACCAGTACCTGAGCACGGCGGAGGAGTCGAGCGGCGGCACGACGCTCGGCGACATGTTCGGCGCGAAGCTCCGCGCCGCCGTGGTCTCCGAGCCGAACGCCGCCCCGGAGGCGAGCCCGACCGAGGCCCCGGAGCCGACGGAGACCCCGGAGCCGACGGAGACCCCGGAGCCGACGGAGAC
>CAZCER010000794.1:0-2225 GCA_964497385.1 uncultured Armatimonadia bacterium
GGAGGTGCGCGCCGCGGTCGAGTCCGACGTGCTGTTCGGCTGGGGCTCATGCGTCAACCACAGCGTGCGCGACTACGCCAAGGTCCTGCGCGAAGGCTTCGAAGCCATCGCCCGAGAGGCCGAACAGGCCCTCGCCGCGTGGCGCATGGAGAACCCCGACGACTTGGAGCGCGCCAACTTCCCGCGGGCCGCGGTCGCCATCGCGCGCGCCGCGGCGGGACTGGGCGCTCGGCACGCCCGCGTCGCGCGGGAGATGGCGGCGCGCGAGACGGACCCTGAGCGCCGGCGTGAACTCGAGGCCGTCGCCGAGACGTGCGAACGCGTGCCCGCGCAGCCCGCCCGCAGCCTGCGTGAGGCGGTCCAGTCCCTCTGGTTCGCGCACACGATCACCTGCTGCGAGGACCACATCAACGCCAACTCGATAGGGCGCCTCGACCAGATCCTCTACCCCTACTACGCCGCCGACCGGGCCGCGGGCCGCATCACCGAAGAAGGCGCCGTCGAGCTGCTCATGCTGCTCGCACTCAAGCTCTTCCGCGACTACGACGTGCAGCAAGTCGTTCTCGGAGGCCAGACGCCCGACGGCGAAGACGCCGCCAACGACCTCACGTATCTGTGCCTCGAAGCGACCCGGCGCCTCGGCCTTGTACGCTGCATGTCGGTGCGCGTGCACGAGCGCACGCCGCGCAGGCTGTACGAGGCCGCCACCGAGCTGCTCCGCCGCGGCGGCGGGATCCCGTTCTTCTTCAACGATGAGGCGATCGTGCCCGCCCTGGTCGACAAGGGCATCCCGCTCGAGGAGGCGCGCGACTACGCCGTCATCGGCTGCGTCGAGGTGACGATCCCCGGTCGGGCGTGCCCCCACGCCGTGAGCCACAACATCAACCTCGCCAAGTGCTTCGAACTCGCCCTGCACGACGGCGTCGACCCGCGTTCCGGCGCGCGCGTCGGTCCGGCGACCGGCGCGCTCGAGAGCTTCACCTCCACGCAGGACGTGTTCGCGGCCTACCAGGCCCAGGTCGAGCACTTCGCCCGGTGCGGGGTCTTTCTCTCGAACGCAGGGCAGCTCCAGCAGGCCCACAGCCACCCCCTCCCATACCGATCTCTTCTCACCGCGGACTGCCTCCAGCGCGGGCGCGACATCACCGCGGGAGGCGCGCGCCACAACTTCCACTCCTGTTCCGCGATCGGCGTCCCCAACATCGCCGACTCGCTCGCGGCGATGGAGGACCTCGTCTACGGCTCCGGCCGCATCGCTCCGGCGCGTCTCGCCGAACTGCTGCGCACGGATTTCGAGGACGCCGAGGCGGAGCGGCTGCTGCTGCTCCACGGGGCGGCCAAGTACGGGAACGACGATCCCGCCGCGGACGAGTGGGCGGCTCGAATCTGTGAACACTACTGCCGCGCGATGGCCGCACACCGAACGCTCTATGGCGGGAGCTTCCACGTGCACCTGTTCTCGTTTCTGTGGCACGTGGACCCGTTCGGCAAGACGACCGGAGCCCTCCCAGACGGCCGACGGGCGGGCGAGCCCCTCGCCTACAGCCTCTCACCCGCCCAGGGCCGAGACCGCCGCGGCGTGACCGCGGTCATCCGCAGCCTCTCCCGCGTCCCCCATCGGTTGGCGGCGGGCTCGAGTTCCGCGATCGTCGAGTTGTCCCCCGCGTTCTTCGAGCAGGGCGGCTCCGACCGCTTCGTCGCGCTCCTCGAAGCCGCCATCGCGATGGGCGTCGGGCAACTGCAGTTCAACGTCGTCACGGCCGACCGGCTTCGGCTGGCGCAGGAGGATCCGGAGCGCTACGGCAACATCGTGGTGCGCGTCTCCGGCTTCAGCCAGCGCTTCTCCGCGCTCGGCCGGGATCTTCAGGACCACATCATCGCCAGAATGAAGCACGAACGTTAGGGCGAAGGCCAAGTACGGCACACAAACCGGTAGAGAGCGGCGGATTCCACGCGCGCCGTAGAGATGAGGCGGATCCATGACGGAGACCCCCGACATCGCGCGGGTGCAGGGCGCAGAGCTGCAGCTAGTTGTGTTTCGCATCGGCGACGAGGAGTTCGGCGTCACGATCGACCGCGTCCGGGAGATCATCCCGATGGCGCCGATCACGTCGATCCCTCGCGCGCCGCAATCCATAAAGGGCGTGATCGACCTTCGCGGAAGCGTGATTCCCATCCTGGACTTGCAGGAACGCTTCGGCATCGCCGGGGGGCAAGGCGCCAGG
>CAZCER010000795.1:0-2224 GCA_964497385.1 uncultured Armatimonadia bacterium
ACCAGGTGTGCCCACGTGCGGGGAGTTCCCTCGCGCTCGCGGAGCAGCGGCGCCAACGCAGTCCACGCCTGGCCGTACGCGCGGACGGGGAGCGCATACCAGGCAGAGAGGACCGCGCTCCACCCCGCGCGATCGCGGCCACCAGCTTGTCCGGACGCGCTCGCGGCATGGTACGCGTCACTGTACCGGCGCTGGAGGTACGCCAACACGGCCGCGGGCACACGCGGGGCCAGCGCGGTCCATGACTCATCGTGGCTGCTGGCGCGGGCTAGCAGCCTCTCGGCGTGCGTGAGATGGCCTGAATAGCACGCGGCGAGCGCGGAGGCTGCGAAGCCGGCTTCCGAAGTCGAGCCGCCATACCCGCTCTGGAGGCTAACGAGTGCGTCGAGCGCGCCGCCGGAGTCGCGCCCTATGGCGCCGTGCGCCCAAGCCAACCAGAAGCGCGTCCACCAGCCCGGGTCGGGGTGATCGGACTCGTTGTGTAGAGGATCGCCCGTTGTCAACCACCACCTCGCGCGTGCAGCAACCGCACCCGGACGGCCCCTTAGCTGTACTCCCCGTACATTCTCGCCGTCTCGACCATCGCACGGAGGTTCGCGTCCGGGGTGTCGCGCCCGCACTGGTCGCCGGTCGAGAGGATGAAGCCGCCGCCCTCGGCCGCGTCGTCGATCGCCTTCCGCGAAGCCGCCCGCACGTCCTCGACGGAACCCCGCAGCATCAGATCCGTCGTGTGGAGGTTCCCCTTCAGGACGATCCGATCGCCGTACAGCCGCTTCAGTTCCGCGAGGTCACAGTCCCCCATCGGCGGCACCTCCAGCGGGTCGATCACCGTGAGGAACGTCTCCTCAGCGAGAATCCGCACGAGTTCCTTCTCCGGCCCGCAGGAATGCACATGCGTCGGAAGGCCTACCGAGGTCGCCATCTCGATCACGCGCTTCGTGGCCGGAAGGGCGAGCTGCCGGAAGATGTCCACCGTCTGCCAGATGAGTGTTCCCGAGCCCCCGCAGGCGATGAAGTCCGGTCGGTCCTCGAGCGAGAGGATGCGGTTCATCCGTGCCTCCGCGGCCCGCACGCGCTCCTCCGCCCACTCCTCGTGCTTCTCCGGGTGGTCGTAGTAGTGATAGACGGCCTCGGCGCTCCCGAGCGCGCACGTGCCGCCCGCGAACACACCGACCAGCCCCTGATCGCCGAGCAGCGCCTTGACCCGAGTGAGCCCCGCCGGCGACACGTCGAGCGGCTTCACGCCTTCGAGCGGAACCCAGCGCTCGGGCTCCGGCGGCAGGCCGATGCGTGACGGCTCCACCCCGTGCGTCGGCGGGTCGGCGATGTAGTACACATCCACGCGGTCGGCCCAGACGCGCTTGCCACTCTCGACGTAGCACGCCTGGGTGACGATCCGGTCGGGGCTCCGGTAGACGATGAACCGCTCCCAGGGCGGGCCGTCGGGGATCTCCTCAGGGAAGACAAGCGGGAAGTAGCCGTCCATGAGGGAGTCGAGATCGAAGTGCTTCGCGGCCGCGATGTAGGCCTCCCAGATCGGCGGATCGTTGTAGAGGTAGAGGTCCCAGAACGGCTTCCCCGTGAGCCGCGCGGGGATCATGTTCGAGATGTCCGGCATGACCGGCACGCAGTCCGGTGTCTCGCCCCGCAGAACGGTCAGCAGTCGCTCGCGCGAAGTCACGGCGGCCTCCTCGTCGGGATCCGGGGGAGACGTTCGACCAAGGGGGGCGAGTCCCTGCAGAGGGGGGCGGCGCTGGGCCGGCTCGCCGTGACTGCCCCCACCCCGGCCCTCGCCGCAAGCAGGGAGGGTGAACGGCAGCCAACCCAGCACCGGGTGCGGTTCTTCGCCCCGGCGGGGGGTTGAGGCGGGGGGCAGTTCGGGTACCGCGACTCGGCGTGGGGTGCGCGCCCGGCAGCCCTACCTCGCCAGCAAGACCTCGCGGCCGGTGCGGGCCGACTCGTAGATGCCGTCGAGCATGCGCTGCACGGCGACTCCGTGGGCGAGGGTGGCCGTCGGCACGGCCCGGCCCTGGATGCAATCGATGAAGTGCTGCAGTTCGCCCTCGTGCCCGTAGATCTGGGGCACCTCCGGGCGGATGTCCACCGGCGCCTCACCATAGAGGTCCGTGTGGATGACGCACGGGTCGAGATCCGCGCCGCCGAGAGTGCCGCAGACCTGGACGTTCGCGCCACTTGAACCCACGTGCGAAGCCCAGCTCGCCTC
>CAZCER010000796.1:0-2223 GCA_964497385.1 uncultured Armatimonadia bacterium
GCTCCCGAGCCTGCGGCGCCGCTGTTCTCCGACGACTTCTCCGCTCCGGTCCTCGACGAAGGAAGCTGGGTTCGGACGCTCCTCAACGACTTCGAGACCGAGGCGGTCGACATCGCCGACGGGCGCCTCCGGATGATGGCCTCCTCGATCGGTACCGATGACACCACGATCAAGTACCACGGCATCCGCAGCCGTGAGGCCGTCGTCGACCCCGCCGCGGGGGTCGTCCTCTCGTTTGAGGTGGACTGGAACGCCCAGAGGAACGGCTGCTACATGACCGCCGGCGTTTGCCTCTCACCCTCGGAGACGGATGACCCCGAGCACGCCGACTCCGTGCTCCGGTTCACCTATATCGGCGTCCCACCCGGCCAGAACGCCCGAGCCTGGGCCGCGCTCAAGGTCGCGGGCCGGAGCGAGACGCCGATCTACACCGAGAACTGGCCTGACGAGCGCAAGGGACGGCCCATCGCGAGGCAGAGCGTCGTCCTGCATCTCACCGCCGACTCCCTCACCGTCGAGGAGAACGGCAAGACGCTCTTCACAGCGAAGGACCTCGATCTCGACCTGGGGCCCTGTTACGTCTACCTGCAGCACTCAACGCACTCCAACTACGGACCGCGCGAGGTGTTCTTCGACAACGTGGAGGTCCGCGAGGCCGGCGGCACGGAGCAAGGCTGAGGCGCCCCGCCGCGCCGTGAAAGGACCCGTACGTGCCCGAGAGAGTCGTCATCACAGCAGCCGGCGCCGTGTCGTCCGCGGGGCTCGGCGCGCCCTCGCTGCTCGCCGTCTACGCGAAAGGCGGGCATGCACTGGGATGGATCACCCGCTTCGAGGTCCCGGACGGCGCGCCGACGCTCGCCGCCGAAGTGGAGGACTTCGACCTCGAGGAGATCCTCGGATCCCGCAAAGCTTACCTCGACCCCGTCGCCAAGTACTACCTGGCGGCCTGCGCGATGGCGCTCGAAAGCCTGGAACTCGGCCAAGGCGAGGCGCCGCTCGATGACGTCGGGATCGTCTGCGGCTCCGCGTTCGGTCCCCTCGATAGCGTCGCGGGCTTCGAGGAACGCCTCGCCGAGAAAGGCCCGCGCTACGCGAACCCCGTGCTCTTCAACCACACCTACGTCAACGCGGCCGCCAGCCTCGCGGCCATCGAGTGGGGGCTGCGCGGCCCGAATCTCACTCTCTGCACCGGCTGGACGAGCGGCCTCACCGCCCTGCAGACGGGCGCGGACCTCATCCGCCTCGGCCGCGCCCGGTGCGTCCTGGCCGGCGGCGCCGACGCCCTGAGCCAACTCACCTACCTCGGCCTCGCCGCCTCGCGACCCGTCACGCGCGAGCCGGAGCCCGAACTCTGGAACGCCTCCGACGGCATCGTCCCGGGCGAGGGCGCTTGCGCGCTCGCCCTGGAGACCGAGCGGAGCGCGCTCGAGAGAGGCGTCGAACCCCTCGCCGAACTCGTGACCGTCGCCGTGCGCTCGGGTGACCTCGAACAGGCGGTGGAGGGCGTCCTTCGCGAGTGCTTCGAGGCGGCCGACGGGCCCGTCGCCGGCTACTTCGGCGCCCACTCCGGCGTGCCGGATGTGCTCGACGCCGAGGTGGAGGCTCTGGATCGTCTCGGGCTCGCGGACGCCGATACGCCTTACATCCCTCTCGCGCGCTTGATCGGCGAGACCTTCGCCGCGTCGGGACCGCTCTACCTCACCGCCGCGATCGGGATGCTCCGGCCCGGGGGCCAGGCGGTCGTCGCGAACGTGGACCCGGCGGGCCACGCGGCCGCCGCGCTTGTCCGAGTGCTCGGAGACGCCGACGAGGACGAGGACGACGATGACTGACGCCCCCCAGGAACTCCTCGGTCACTATGAGCGGATGCTCGTGATCCGACGTTTCGAGGAAGCCCTCGACGGCCTCTTCAGCCGCAGCCTTGTCCGCGGCACCTGCCATCTGTGCGTCGGCCAAGAGGTCTCCGCCGTCGCCGTCTGCGCCGGGCTCCGGCCCGACGATCAGGTCACCAGCACCCACCGCGGGCACGGCCACCTGCTCGCCAAGGGCGGCGACCCGAAGCGCGTCATGGCCGAACTCCTCGGACGAGCGACGGGCTACGCGGGAGGCCGCGGGGGGAGTCAGCACATGGCCTGCCACGAGGTCGGCTTCCTGGGCTCGAACGGCATCACGGCGGGGGGCATCCCTGTCGCGACCGGCGCCGCCCTGGCCGCGAAGACCCTC
>CAZCER010000797.1:0-2218 GCA_964497385.1 uncultured Armatimonadia bacterium
GCCTCTCGCGGTAAGGCAGGAAGGCGATCTTGCCCGAGCGCCCGTGCCGCTCGAGCCGGGCGAAGGGGCGCTGCTGGTGCTGCTGCCGTAGGCGGCGCGCTCCTGACGAAGCCGGGCGGGCGCGGGGTCTCGCAACACCCCGAGGCTCTCCGGCGCCGCGGCAAGGCCTCCGAGCCGCGACCCACGAATACGCCCGGCGCTCTTGGGGCACGGCTTGTCGAGGCGCCCTTCGTGGGCGCCCGCGGAGGTGCTTGCCGGTATGATCCCGACCATCGCGTGGGCTTCTCTTGCCGCTGGGCTCATCGGCCAGGTCACGCCCACCCAGTGCACGACGACGGTCTCCCTCGACGGGACCTGGGCGCTCGCCCCGGATCCCTCGAACGTCGGCCGAGACGAGCAGTGGTGGCAAGGTCCGGTTGAGGGCGCGAAGCCCACGCCCGTGCCGTGGATCATCCAGGAGGTCTTCGTCGGCTACCACGGCGTCGCGTGGTACTGGCGCGAGTTCGACACCCCTCCGAACCCCCACGAAGGTGGGCGCTACGTCCTTCGTTTCTGGGCCGTGGACTACTACTGCGACGTGTACCTCAACGGTGAACGCGTCGGCTCTCACGAGGGCGGAGAGGACCCGTTCGAGTTCGATGTGACCAACGTCGTGCGCACCGACCAGCCCAACCGCCTGGCGGTGCGCGTCCTGAACCCCGGGTACGAGCCCATCGACGGGTTCGTCCTGCCCGAGACCCCGCACCGGAACAAGACGCACCCTTACTCACCCGGCGCCGACTTCAACTACGGTGGGATCACGGACTCCGTCGAGCTGCTCGTCACTCCCGCCGTGCGGATCACCGACAGCTTCGTCCGCGCCGATCCGGAGACCGGTGAGGTGCGCGTGACCGTTGACGCCCTGAACGCGAGCGACTCCGACAAGGCAGTCTCTCTGGGACTCACGGCCGCTCCCGCGGCGGAGGGCTCGGCCCTCGCAACGGTGACCGTCGCGGGCATGTTGCCCCCTGGAGCGTCGACCCTCGACAGCGCGCTGACCATCCCGCAGCCCCGACCCTGGACGCTGAGCGACCCCTATCTCTACCGCGTGAGCGCCCGCCTCGCCGCCGAGGGCTCCGGCTCCTTCGACGAGCGTAGTGTGCGCACGGGCTTCCGCGACTTCCGCTTCGAGCGCGGGGCGTTTCGATTGAACGGAAAGCGCATATACCTGAAGTGCTCGCACACGGGCGCCGACACGCCGGTCGCGGTGCGCGTGCCGTTCGAGGTCGACCTCGTCCGGCGCGACCTCCTGAACGTGAAGGCGATGGGCTTCAACGCGATCCGTTTCATCGCCGGCGTCGCGAACCGGCGCCAGCTCGACCTCGCGGACGAGATTGGGCTTCTCGTCTATGAGGAGTGCTTCGCCGGCTGGTGCTTCGCCAACTCGCCTCACATGGCCGAGCGGTTCGACCACAGCA
Organism: uncultured Armatimonadia bacterium; assembly: GCA_964497385.1. Classification (GTDB taxonomy): domain Bacteria; phylum Armatimonadota; class Zipacnadia; order UBA1398; family UBA1398; genus CAZCER01. The sequence goes on from CAZCER010000797.1 coordinate 1,458, forward strand.
CCATCGGCATGATCCTCCGCGATCGGAACCACCCCAGCATCGTCATCTGGGGGCTGCTCAATGAGACGGGCCCCGGCCCCGTGCTCTCCCATGCCGAGAGCTTCCTGTCGACCCTGCGCAAGTACGACGACACCCGTCTCGTGCTCTTCAACAGCGGCCGCTGGGACGCGGCGCCCGGAGCGGCCGCGCCCGTCGGCCTGCAGGCCTGGCGGAACACGACGGCGTGGGAGCCCTGCGTGATCCGGAACACGGGAGCCGAGCCCACGGGCCTCGCGGACAGCAGGTGGCAGCCCGGACAGCTCTCACTCCATCCGGGCGTCGGCGGCGAGCCCGCGGTGCTGCGGTGGACGGCTCCAGCCGATGGCCCGTACGCGGTGCACGCGCGCTTCACGGGCATCGCGGAGAAGCCCACAACGACAGACGTCCACATCCTGCGCGGCTCCGAAGAGCTGTTCGCCGGCGGCGTCAACGTGAACGGCGCCGGGAACGAAACCGACGCCGATCTCGTGGTCGACATGCGGCGCGGCGAGATCCTCAGCCTCGTCGTCGGCATCGGCGACGGGAGCCCCTACAGCGACACGACAGCCCTCGACCTCCGGATCACGGGCCCCGATGGCGCGTCCTGGGATGCCGCGACCTCCTTCGCCGTGGAGGCGAACCCGCACGGGCCCTGGGAGTACGGATGGATCGCGGCCGACGCGCCCCTGGCGCCGGAGAGCTTCATCCCCTTCGGGTTCGCGGACGCACGCTTCGGAACGAGG
>CAZCER010000798.1:0-2216 GCA_964497385.1 uncultured Armatimonadia bacterium
GCACGCGAGCGACGAGCGCGCGGAGGTCGTGCAGACCACCGCCCAGCGCGTCGCGCGCGCCGCGGCTCTGGACGCGACCGACCGCCGCGCCCTCGGGCATGTCGGGGTGCAGGAGATGGACGCCGTCGTTGTCGGCATCGGAAACGACATGGAAGCGAGCATCTTCACCACCGGCGTCCTCTCGGAACTCGGCGTGCGGCACATCGTCGCCCGGGCCACGCGACCCTTGCACGCGCGCATCCTGCGCAAGGTCGGCGCGCATCGAGTGGTCTACCTCGAGAACGAGATGGGCGAGAACATCGCCAAGTCGCTCATGGGCGACCATGTGCTCCACTGGTTCACGGTGGCCGAAGGCCTCGACGTCGCCCACCTCGCGGTCGGACCTCCGCTCTCGGGCAAGTCCCTCATGGATCTGCACTTCCGGAAGTCGTACGGCCTGATGGTCGTCGGCCACGAGAAGGCGGGGCAGACCCGGGTGGACGAGACGGGGGAGGTGGACCATGTGGTCCGTCTCCCGAACCCATCCGAGCCCCTCCGCGACGGAGACCACATCGTCGTCGTGGGCCCCGAGGAGGCGATCATGCGGCTCCAAGCCGCGATCGCCGACGGGATGCACTAGCATGGCCCGCACACGGCCCGCTCCGCTCGCGACGGCCCGCCTCTGGGTTTGGGCGTTCGCGCTTGCTTCCACCGCCGCATCCCACGCCTACACGCCGATCGCGCTGGACACCGCCGTGGGCGTGAACGGTCAGCGCCACGGCGGTGAGGCGGGCGTCGTCGTGCGCTGGGATCTCGACGCCTACCCGGATGGGGCCATACCCTATTGGGTGAATCCGGCCTACCCGTCGGACGCCGCGCCCTTCGCCCCGGCCGAAGAGCGCATCGCCGCCGTCCAACGCTCCTTCCAGATCTGGGAAGACGTTCCGGGGTGCGCGGCGCGCTTCCGATACATGGGGACAACGGACCGCCGCGACGCGTTTGACGGCGTGAACGTGGTGACGTTCGATCCCGTGTTCCCGCCGCCGGACGGCTTCCCCGGCGGCATCTTCCCCATCGCATGGTACGCGGAGGGACCGGGGGAGGCGCTGACCCACGCGGGGCGGACGCTCCAGGCCTCGTTCGCCGCGCAGATCGTGGACTGCGATCTGATCGTGGCGCCTCACGGCAAGTACGTCATCGGCGGAGAGCATCCGCTCCCTTGGGGCGCGTTCGACTTCGAGGGCATTCTGGTCCACGAGATCGGGCATATGCTGGGCCTCGACCACACGGGCCTCGACCAGACCACCATGTACGCCTACGCAACGCACGCCGGAGGCTACTTCGAGAAGCGCCCCTCTACGGACGATGCGTTCGGCGCGTCGGTCCTCTACCCCGAAGCCGGCTTCCTCGAGGCAAACGGAACGCTCCGCGGCGCGGTGACGCGCGCCGACGGCTCCCCGCAGTTCGGCGCCCACGTCGTCGCGATAGACGTCGATTCGGGCGCCGCCGTTGTCTCGACGATCACCGGCGTGACGGCTGAGCGGGAGGATGGACTGCCCGCCTCGTACGGCAGACAGAGCGGCGACTTCGTGGTGGTCGTTCCCCCGGGGCGCTATAGGCTGCTTGCCGAGCCCTTCGGCCGTGCCGATCAAGGCCCGCCCTGGCTGAGCGGGGTGCTTGGTTCGGCCTCGGGCGGGGAGTTGCTGCTGGCCGCGGACTTTGAGCCTTCCTTCCCCGAAGCCGTGCTCGAGGTCGCCGCCGGCGGCGGCGCGCAAGCCCGGGCCATCGTCGTCACAGACGATGCGGGCGTCAGTCCGGGCTTCGATCGCCGGACGACGTGGGTGTCCGTCGAGGAAGGCGGCGGATGGCGCGACCCCGCCCGGGCCCGTCCCGGCGCCGAATGCACGCTCCTCGTTCAGGAGGGCCGGGGCCTGTTTCGGGTCTGCGAGGACGCGGGGCCGGACGCCGGGCCCGAGATGGAGCTGGAGCTTGTCGAAGGCGACAAGGACAGGTTCCGCGACCTTGCCGAAAGAGTCCGCAAGCGCCTGGGACTGGAAGGATGCGGCGGCAGCAAGCTGGAGCGCGCCCTGGAGCTGGCCGGCGTCAAACCGCCGTCGCTTGATGACGACGCCGCGAGGCTGCGGCCCGGCGACCGCGTCTCCTCCGCCGCCTACCGCATCCTGCGCAAGCACTTTGCCCGTCTTCTTTGGCACGACCCCGGCGCGCGGTTGGGCATG
>CAZCER010000799.1:0-2212 GCA_964497385.1 uncultured Armatimonadia bacterium
GGGAGTCCCACTCGTTCGGCGGCGGGTCGGTGGGGAACACCTCCCACGACGTCCCGTCGGGCGCGAGGCAGCGCAACGCGAGTCCCGCCCCGTCCATGGTCAGCGCAACCTGTCGGCCCTCGACCTCGCCGACCTCGGCACGGGTGATCATCCCCCACCGAACCACGCTGCCGGGCGCGAGGCCCGTGAGGGAGTCCTGGATGAGCACCTCGCCCGAGGGCAGCAGCGCGACGCCTCGCCGAACCGACGCCGCCTGCCCCTCGTAAACGGGGCTGAGGTCCGCCACGGAGTGGGGGAAGGCCGGGTCGTCCGAGAAGCTCACGATCGGGGCGTTCCCGGCGGCCACTTGCGGCTTGCCATCGATCACGAGTGTGTTGTGCCCACTGTTCGACTGCCGGAAGATCGTCCAGCGGTCCGAGTCCTGCGCCGAACTCCAGAGGTTCATTCCGCGCGACTCGATGCCGTGGTAGCCCTCGGCGCCGAGGTCCCATGCCCACCGGACGCCGTCGGCGTCGAGCACGAAGGAGCCGACGTCCATCTGCCCGTGCGGCGCCGAAGGGCTCCCCGCCTTGAGCCCCACGTAGGTGGCGTTGGGGTCCGTCCAGGAACTCCGGTGGACGGAGACGGGGACCCGGCCCTCACTCGTCCAGTGAAGGGGCATGCGTACCTCGGCATCCTCCACGACGTCACCGAGCCACAGCAGGCCGAGAGGCAGGAGCCGGTCGCCGCCGGACGAGGCCTGGCTCGGCTGCCAGCGGTCCGCTGCGCGTCGGATCGCCTCGGCCTCGCCGCGCACCCAGTCCGGTCGGTCGTACTTCGCCGCGAACCACTGGAGGGCGGGGAGCACGGGGCGGCCGTCGCCGCCGTCCGCGTAGTTGAAGTACCTGCCGCTCGGGCCGGTCACGAGGCTGATGTACTGGCCCGTCTCGGCGAAGCCCGGCGCCAGCGACAGCCCGAAGTCGGTCCCGAAGGCGGCATCGAGCAGGCTGATCAGGATCACGTTAAAGCTCGTGCCGTAGTCCCAGTAGCCCGGGCCCTCGGGATAGCTGCCCTTGGGCGCGAACGCGGCCATGGACCGGGGCACGTTCTGGAGCGCGCGGTGGATGATGTCCGCGGCGAGTTCCGGCTCGTCCTCGAGCACCGCGAGCGCCCCCGCCACCATCCCCGCGTGGCAGACCTGGCCCCAGTTGTTCGAGGCGCGCACCCATCCCTGGTAGTTGTCGGCCTGCGAGGTGCGGAGGCCCTTCTCGACGATCGCGTCGCGGATCGCGGTGCGCGCGTCGGGGTCCAGTTGGTCGTAGAGCCAGTCGTAGCCCACGGCCAGGGCGAGGGTCATCTCACCGACATCCAGGAAGTGCGAGGGGTTCCAGTCCGAGAAGCCGGCGGCCGCGAGCATCTCCGCCTGGCACCGCGCCGCGTACCGGGCGTCTCCGGTCAGGCGGTAGGCCATCGCGAGGTTGAGGGTCCGCCTGAGGCACTTCCGTGACTCGGTGAGGAGACGCCTCCCCGTGAGCGTACGCTCGACTGGCGGCACATCGAGCAGCGCCTCGGCCTCGCGGATGACAAGCTCGGCGAGTACGGCGTGCGGCGGGCTCGTGTCGAGGGAGTCTCGGACGGCATGGAACCTGCCCTCGTCCGCCATCAGTCTCGGGTGAGTGTCCGGTACTTGGCTGACGCGCTGAGCGACTTCTTCGCGAGTTGCCTCCGGTGGGTGCACCTGGGCCATGGCGTCCTCTCCGACTGCCGCGAGCAGAAGGGCGGCGATGACTGCTTGCGCTGGGCGGTGGGGCATGGGGCGGCGCTCCTTGTGCTCTCGGTTGTGTCGTGCACGACTACGGTGCTGCATTCCCCGAGGAGACGCCCCGCCCCTGTTCCGACACGCGCGCGGGGTCCGCTCCGCGCGACGCGGCCGACGAGCCTCTCGCGGAGCGACTTTCGGAGGTCTCGGCTGCGGCCGGCGGAACTCCATCTTCGGGCCAAGGCGTATGGACGGCGCCGGAGGACGTTTCTCATGTTCCGTTTCGCCGCACGTGCGTGGGGCGACGACGTCGCCTTGTTGCTCCTGGTCGCCGTCCTGATCGTCAGCTTGCCCGCCCCGGCGGTTGCGCAGCGGGGCGAGAATCTCCTCACGGACCCCTCCTTCGAACAGACCCAACCCAAGGACCAGTTCGGGATCCCCTACGCCGTGTGGGGCGGCTGGATCTTCGAGGGG
>CAZCER010000800.1:0-2212 GCA_964497385.1 uncultured Armatimonadia bacterium
ACGCCGAGGCCATCGTCGCCGAGGCTGAGGCAGCCGGCGTGTCGCTCATGGTGGACTTCCAGAACCGCTTCAACCCGCCTTTCGTCCACGTGAAGCGCGCCATCGAGGAGGGTGAGATCGGCGAGCCGGCGCTCATGCATCTGCGGCTCTCGGACACGATCTACGTGCCGACCCGCATGCTCTCCTGGGCCGCGAGCGCCTCGGTCGCGTGGTTCCTCGGGTGCCATTGCGTGGACCTCGTGCGATGGCTCTCGGGGCGTGAGATCCTGCGCGTGTACGCCGTCTCTCGGTCGCGGGTGCTGTCCGCGATGGGGATCGAGACCCCCGACTTCTATCACATGACCCTCGAACTCGACGGCGGCTGCGTGGCGACCGTGGAGAACTGCTGGATCCTCTCGGAGTCCTCGCCCACGGTGGCCGACTTCCTGGCGGAGGTCGTCGGAACGAAGGGCCACGCGAACGTGCGGACGCTCCCGCACAACATCGTGACCGTGGCCGGGGACTCGGGCTATCGCACTCCGGATTGCCTCGGCGGACTGGACGTCCATGGGCGCCTTGTCGGGTTCGCCTACGAGAGCGTGCGCCACTTCATCGACCACTTGGTCGACGGCGTTCCGCTGGCGGCGACGGGGGCCGACGGCGTCGAGGCCACGCGGGTGATCCGCGCCGCGGAGGTCTCCGCCGAGTCGGGCAAGCCCGTGGAGGTGGCGCGCGGGTAGCCGGCCGGGGGCTGCCCGGCCGAGCCCCAGGGCTCGAGGCTTAGGGACTCGACGACCCACCGAACGAGATCCGGCGGCGCGGGCTTCTCGGTGACCACCGCAACCAGGACGATCCCGTCGGCCCACCTGGCGCCGTAGCACAGCTCGAGCCGCCCCTCCCTCTCCGACGAAGCGCTCAAGCCCGGCGCGCCTCCCAGCAAACACGGAACCTGCGGCGCGTCCGGCGCCCGTTCGGCCAGCCAGGCGCGAGGCCCGAGCGGCGTGCCCCGCATCGCGGTGACGGTGAGATCCGTCGCGCCTTCGGGAGACGTCAGCCGCACTCCCTCTTCAGTGGGCTCCACCGTCCAGCCGGGCGGCGTCCGAAGGGAGAACGGCGGTTCCGGATGGCGATAGAGGGCCCAGCCGCTGATCGCGTCACGCGCCACCAGCCCCGCCGCCGCGTCCGCCGGCGCGCTCTCGGCCGCGATCCTCTCGGCAAGGCCGCGCAGACCGGGCAGCGGATCGAGGACCGCGGGCAGATCGCGCGGGGCCTCGATCTCGAGGGGAGCCACCTCGCCCGGGGTCCCCCGCGCGAAGGAAGCGACGTGAACGGCCCCGCCCGACGCGAACGCGACGGCGCCGCCGCCGGCGGAGAGGGCGAACGCCGCGTCCTCGCCGCACTGGACGACGGGGCGGAGTTCATCGCCGGCCCACGTGCAAGCCAGAAGCCGCTCCCCGACGCGCACGACGACGCGCCCTCCCCAGCGATCGAGGACGACCGCGTCCGCCGGGCCCGGAAGAGCCACCGGGGCGCTCTCACTCCGCCCGATCTCGCATCGCACCAGGGCGGCGCCCTGCGTGTAAGCAATGCGCCGGCCGTTCGCCGACACGGCGCACGCGTCGACTTCGGGGAGTTCCTCAAGCGTGGACCCTGTGAGGAGATCGAGCAGCGCGTAGCCGCCAGCCTCCGCGCCCAAGAGGGCCAGCGGGCCGGCCGCCAAGGCGACGCTTCGCAGAGGCTCGGCCGCCACGGTCCTGAAACCGGGACCCCACGGATGCGCGGTCGCCAGCAGACGGCCATCCGCGGTGACGAGGGCTACGCAAGAGGCGTCCGGGGAGATCGACGCATCGAGCAGAGGCGCCGCCTCACCGGCCGTCGCGGCGAGATCGACCGCGCCCGGCCCGGCCAGCGAGATCAGCAGACGGTTGCCCACAATGGCGTACGCGCCGGCGTCCGTGATCTCGGCGGGGCGGCCGAGATCGTCCTCCGTGAACACGACCCCGGGACGCAGACTGCGAGGCCCGGCTGCGGAGCGGGCTTCCGAACCGTCTGTTCTGGCCGCGACGAGCGCGAGCCCTTCGGGCAGCGGGGACAGAAGCAGCACACGCCCACCGTCCGCGAAGATCCCCGGCGCGCCCCCCGGAGCGACGGTCCAAGGTGACCAGTCGGCGCCGGCGGCCGCGGTGGGAAGGCAGAAAGTCAGTGTGCAGGCGCCGCGCAAGTCTTTTGCTCA
>CAZCER010000801.1:0-2186 GCA_964497385.1 uncultured Armatimonadia bacterium
TGTCGTCGGCATGTGCTCCGCCAAGGCTTACGCCTGGGCCTGGCGCAAGCCGATCATCGGGGTGCACCACGTCGAGGCCCATCTCCACGCCGCGCGGCTGGGCGCCGCCGAGCCTCCGGAGCCGCCCTTTGTCGGACTGGTCGCGTCGGGCGGGCACTCGGACGTCATCCTCGTCGAGGACTGGCTTGAGATGCGGCTTGTCGCGGAGACGCGCGATGACGCGGCGGGGGAAGCCCTCGACAAGGTGGCGCGGCACCTCGGGCTCGGCTACCCCGGAGGCCCGTACATCCAGCGCGTCGCCGCCGACGCGACCGATCCGTTCGACCTACCCGTCGCAAGCCTCGGAGATTCGCTCGACTTCTCCTTCAGCGGGGTGAAGACGGCCGCCGTGCGCCTGGTGGAGCGCCTCGGGGCCGAGGAGGCCGCGAAGCGCCTGCCCGACGTCGTGGCGGGGTTCCAGTCGGCCGTGATCGAGCCGCTCGCCCGCAACGCCGTGCGCGCCTGCGAGCGGCGGGGCGTGCAGAGCCTTGTGGTGGGCGGCGGAGTGGCCGCGAACGCGCTCTTGCGGGAGCGCCTCACCGAACTCTGCGCCGATCGGTCGATCCGGCTTCACCTCACGCCGCTTGACCACTGCACGGACAACGCGGCGATGGTCGCGGCCGCCGCGTCGGAGAGTTACCGCCGAGGCCGGGTCGACGACATGCTGCTGGACTGCCTGGGCACCGCCCCCATTCCGCGCGTGGCGGACGAAACGTAGGCGGGGCGCGGCGGAACCACGGCGACGGTGCGGGTGTCTCGTGTCGATAGAGGTTCGGCCGCGGGGCGCCCGCGCCCCGAGCCGCATCCCCCTCCCGAAGGGAGCGCGACAATGAAGCGTTTGGCGATGGTGGTCGCCCTGTTCGCACTCGGCTCCGTCTGCCTTGCCCAGGACGAGGCGGCGCAGCCCATGACCCCCGAGGATGAGATTCGCGCGCTGGCGCGGGAGTTCGTCGATCACGCGATGGCCGGCGACACGGCCGCCCTCGAGGAGCGCCTCGTCGAGCCGTTCGTGATGATCATGCCGGACGAGATCGTCACCCGCGAGGCTTTCCTGGCTTCGACCGAGACCCCGCCCTTCGAGCCGAAGATCGGGGAGTTCACGCCGGAGATCCTGGGCGACTTGGCTCTGGTGCTCATCCCGGTGGAGGTCGAGCAGGGGATGCTTCCCCCGAGCACCCATCCCGAGTTCATGTTCGTCGGCGCTCTGCAGCGCGTCGAGGAGGCCTGGGAGCTGCTCTTCGCGGCGGTCCTGGTCACGATCCAGCCCGACCGCGAGGCCCCGAACCAGCTCATCATGGCCGACCAGTGGTTGAAGCAGTCCTTCCCGGTGTTCCGCAAGGAGTTCGCGGACGCCCGGGCCGAGGGGCGGCTGGATCTGGCGATCTTCTCGGACCCGAGCGTGCTCGCCGGCCCGTGGGGCGAGGATGGTGCGTTCACGGCCGTGAGCCTCACCCAAGTCCAGGAGCGCGCGGAGGAACTCGGGTCCCTGATCGCGGCCCCCGCCGCGGCGGCGCCCGACCCCGGTGAGTTCGTCGTCGCCGGACTGGGCGCGGCCCTCTTCTCCCGGACGGTGGCGGTCTCCACGGCCGAGGGGCCGGAACTCCGACGGGAACTCGTGATCGCCCAGTTCTCGCAGGAGACGATGCAGTGGCGCGTCGCGGCGTTCCTGGATATGCCGGGGGAGTAAGCGGGATCGAACGTTTGAGTCAGGTCCGTCATCCTGGAGCCTCGCGGCCCTGACGGCCTACTCCCCGTCGACCAGGCGCGAGAGAACGTCCGCCAAGGTGCCGTGGCTCTCGGACGAGCCGGAGCCCTGAACCGGCTGCGGTTCGTTCCGGCCCGGACCCGTCGCGCCTCCCCCGCCGCCCTGCACGATGTTCGGAAGCGGCGGCCTCTGGAAGTCGGGGCGCACGTCCGGGAGGACGACGCGCAAACGACCGTCGTTCGGCTCCGTGCTCTCCGGAGCGCTCGCGTTCGTCCGCGGGGCGGATGGGGACCGGGGTCCCGCGGCCGCGGAAGCGTGGCTCCAGCCCGCCCGGGAGGGGGCTGCGGGCGTCTCGGGGCGCGGGGCCTCGGTCGGCCCCGCGGAGGTCTCCTCCGGCTCAGGCGCCTCGGCGAGCGGTTGAGCGGCTTCGGCTTCCTCCGCC
>CAZCER010000802.1:0-2184 GCA_964497385.1 uncultured Armatimonadia bacterium
ACACACCTAACGCCCGACCTGGCGCGGTCCGCGTCATCCCGAAAGCCAGCCGCTGGTTTGTTCGGGCGCCGGGTCCGCGTCCCTCCCGGTTGCGTCGAAGCCTCTCCGCGAAGAGGACGGAGGCTACTCCGGCGAGTCGCGACGGCTCCCCAGGAGCTGGACGTCGCCGGGCTCCATGGGGAAGAACAGCGGGAAGCGGTAGACGGGGTTCCGCAGCGTGCTGTAGCCCTCGCCGGTGTACGTGAGGGCTTCTTCGAAGATGACGTCGAAGACGCCGACGTCGATGGGGCGCGCCATTGTCTCCCCCTCGCCGTCGGCGTCGACGCAACGCAGATCGCGAGGCATGCGTATCCCGCCCCAGTCACGAAGGTGCTCCTTCTCGGGCAGGGTCCAGTATCCCATGAACCGATGGTTCTCGAAGCCGCGCATGAGGCGCTCGAGGTGCCTGCGTTCGGCGGCGTTCGCGAGGTCCTGGGGGAGGATGGTGATCTCGACCGGCTCCTCGGTCGGATGGAAGGTCTGCGCGTAGCGCGCCCAGACGCGTCCGGATATGCAGTACACCGAGTAGACGCACGATCCGTCGTCATCGAGTCGCGTGACCTTGAGGGTGTTGTCGGCGAGCCTGAGGATCAGGAACTTCTCGGTGGCCCCGCCGTCCAGCGGGTTCTCGACATAGCCGAGCCCGGCGCCTTCGGGGACCTCCAGGAAGTCGCTCCGGGCCGGGACGGGGGCGCTGTTGAAGATGAAGTTGGTTGCGACGAGACGCAGGCGGTCGCCATGGTCGACGTAGACGTCCCACCCGAGGAACGGGTAGTAGCGAAGCTTCTTGATGACGCGGATGGAGATGCCGTACTCCCAGGGGAACTTGTGCTCCGCGACGATCGGCGTCCGCCGCAGGACGAAGGGCCCTCGGTAGAGGACGGGGTCGTCCGGACCGCGCGAGTAGACGGGTCCGGGCCGGTACGTGGCTTTCGCGGCGAGGGCGAGGGCATCGAAGTCTCGGAGGCCGCGCTTCGTGTGACGGCCGATCTCGGACTTGGCGTTCGTGACGAGGAAGTTGGGCGGGACGTCGGATGCGTCCTCTTGCCCCGCCGGGTCCTCTGCCGGCGCGGCTTGGCCGTGCGCGGCCGCCGCGACGAGCCACACGGCGATGGCGAGCATCGCCGGCACTGCAAACGCCCTCATCAAACTCCACCTCCGCGAGACGGTCACCTGGCCGCCACATGATACCGATAGGAGCACCCCGAGACCAGGGCGCGCCTGCGTGGGGGCTTGAGTCCGCAACGGTTTGGCCGTAGAGTGCCACGTGGGGGGGGCGCTGGAGAAGGAAGCGTCCTATGACGAAGCGTCGCATCATGGTCCTTGCGACCGTTCTGTGCCTGGTGTTCGCCTTCGGCCGCTCCGCGGCCATGGCCCAGGAGACCGCGCCCGAGCCGCAGCCCGCCCTCACGGGCGACGCCGGCCCGAGCGGCCTCACCTACCGCTACCATGAGGGCGAGTTCGGCACAACGCTCGACCTCGATGCTCTGGAGCCGGTGCGGACCGGCGAGATCGAGACGTTTGTGTTCCCCGCCGACATCCGCCGCGACTCGTTCGGGGTCGAGTGGTTCGGCGCCGTCGAAGTCCCCGTGGATGGCGAGTACACCTTCTACACCACGTCGGACGACGGCAGTCGGCTCTACATCGGCGAGACGCTCGTAGTCCGGAATGACTACGACCATGGCGCGACGGAGAAGTCCGGCGCGATCCGGCTCGCGGCCGGCCGGCACCCGATCTACGTCGCTTACTACGAGGGCGCGGTGGATGAGGTGCTGGAGGTGGCCTGGGAGGGTCCGGGCATCGAGAAGGGCCCCATCCCCGCCGAAGCGCTGACGCGGCATGAGAAGGTTGTGAAGGTTCCGACTGACGGCGTCCGCGTCACGGAACTCACCTGGCCGGAGAACGAACTGAAGCTGACCGTGACGATGGACACGCGGGACGCGCCGGAGATGGCTGCGTTTCACGAGATCATGCCCGAGGTTCTTCGTGAGTACTACCCGAAGATGATCGAGATCCTGGACGCCTGGGACCTGCCCCTCCGGGACTCGGTACGGCTCACGATGCGCCCCGGCATCGACTATCCCGCGTACGCGTCCGGCCCTGGCATCACGTTCAGCTCCGACTGGTTCGCGGCGCATCCGGAGG
>CAZCER010000803.1:0-2183 GCA_964497385.1 uncultured Armatimonadia bacterium
GGCATCGGCATCCAGAACATGCCGGAGGGCCTCGCGGTCATGCTTCCCCTGATGCGCGAGAAGTTCACCGTCGGCAAGGCGCTGCTCATTGCGAGCCTTTCCGGCATCGTCGAGCCGATCGGCGGCCTCATCGGAGCCGGCATCGTCGCCATCGCGGCGCCGTTCCTGCCCTGGGCCCTGGCTTTCGCCGCAGGTGCGATGCTCTTCGTCATCTCCGATGAGATCATCCCGGAGACGCACGAGAAGGAGCATGCGCGCCTGGCCACGTTTGGCGTTCTCATAGGGTTCGTCATCATGATGGCCCTCGACAACCTGCTTGGCTAAGGGTGGCCATGTCCGAGAGCGCGATCCATCTCGACCAGGTCTCCAAGCGCTACGGCCGCATCCGAGCCCTCGACGGGGTGTCGGCGCGGGTGGAGCCGGGCGAGGTGGTCGGGCTGCTCGGGCCGAACGGCGCCGGCAAGAGCACTCTTCTGCGCATCCTCGTGGGGCTCGCGCGCCCGTCGTCGGGCGCGGTGAACGTGCTGGGACGCGGAATGCCCCGCCACCGCGGATGGGTGCTGCGGCGCGTCGGCGCGATGATCGAAGGCCCCGCGTTCTACCCGCACCTCAGCGGGCGACAGAACCTCTGCATGCTGCGCGCCTACTACGGCGATGTGAAGCCGGACCGCGTTGACGAGGCGCTCGACGTTGTGGGGCTCACGGCGCGAGCCCGGGACCCGGTCGGCGCCTACTCGGTCGGCATGCGACGCCGCCTTGGGCTCGCCGCGGCGCTCCTCCCCTCCCCCGCCGTGCTGCTTCTGGACGAACCGACGGCGGGCCTCGACCCGGAGGCGCTTCTCAGCGTGGAGCAGGTTCTGCGGCGCGAGGCTCACGGGAACGGAGTCGCGGTCCTCCTCTCGAGCCACCTGCTGGGCGAGGTCGCTCGGAGCTGCGACCGCGTCCTCGTTCTGAGCGGAGGGCGGCTCGTGGGGGAGGAGCACTTGGCTTCGCGCGCCTCGGAGTGGACGGTCCTCGGCGCGTCGGATCCGGACCGCGCTCTCGCGATCGCGGCAGCCCTGCCGTGCGTGCGCGACGCGGCGCGCGAGGGCGACCGGATCCTCCTCCACGCCCCGGGCCTCGAGCGCGCGGATCTGGTGGACGGTCTGGTGCGCGCCGGGGTGCGCGTGAACCTGATTGGCCCGCACTTCGCGTCGGTGGAAGACTACTACTTCGGGCTGATGCGCGGAAGTCGAGGCGAACCCGACGGGGGAGGACTCCCGGAGTGATCACCGCGACGCGCATCGAACTCGCGAAACTCTACAGCCGCTGGGCGAACCTGAGTCCGTACGCCCTGATCGCGGTCGCCCTCGCCTTGGTGGCGACGAACGTGGCCAAGCTCGGCGGTCCGGTGGGCCTCGAGCCGAGGTCGTCCATCGTGCTCTACTTCCCGCTCCTGATGTGGTGGCTTCCCGGAACGTTCGTCCTCGTGGCAAGCGCCGGGCAACTCGGGGCCGAGCACGAGTCGGGCGCCCTGCGGACGATCCTGGTTACCCCGATCGCCCGGGGCCGTCTCCTCATCGCGAAGTACCTGGCCTGCGTGATCCACGCGTTGGCGCTCACCGCGTTCACCGGGACGCTCGCCTGCCTCCTGCGGTGGGCGCTGTTCGGACACAGCGACGCGCCGCTCCTCGCCGGCACGGAGACCGCCATGGAACTCCTCCGCCCCGATCAGCATCCGGTGTGCGTTCTCGAAGGCTGCGAGGCGTTCGTCCGAGCCTCGGCCGCCTACGCCTACCTCTGGCTCTTCCTCTGCGCCCTCGCCGCCCTCGCCCTGCTCATCTCGTCGGCCATGAGGCACGGCATGGGCGCCGTCTCGGTGGCGGCCGCGGCGGTGGTGCTGATGTGGGTCGCGAGTTCCGCGGAGCCCCTGGCCCCGGTCCGGCCCTACCTCCTGGTCGACCACGGCCGCGGCTGGCTCTGGATCCTGTCCGGCATCCCGGACGCGGCGCGGATCGTCGGCTCGATCGGGTGCTGCCTCGCCTACACGGCGGGCTGTCTCGTGGGCGCGCAGGCACTGCTGGCGGGGCGTGACGTCCATGCGTAAACGCTGGCTGGCCGTCCTCGGGCTGTTGGGCCTCTACGCGGGGTTGATCGCGGCGATGGCGCCTTGGTGCCGCGAGAGCCAGCGGGAAGGCGCCGCC
>CAZCER010000804.1:0-1280 GCA_964497385.1 uncultured Armatimonadia bacterium
CCGGCGGTTGCGCCGCCCGAGAGGTCGCGGAGGCGGCGCCGGAGTTCGTGCAGGTAGTTCAGGGCCTGCAGCGGGGTCATCGCGTCCGTGTCGAGGCCCTCGAGTTGCGCGACGTACTCCAGACGCGGGTCGGGCGGGCGCTCCTCGAAGAGAGAGAGTTGATCGACCGCAACGGGACGCACGCGCGGCGGGGCCGGGGATTCCACGGCGCGCGCTTCCGCGCCGGGGCGGACCTGCTCGCTCTCCAGGCTCCAGAGCACCTGCTTCGCGCGCTCGACGACCGGCGCGGGGAGTCCGGCGAGCCGCCCCACCTGGATCCCGTAGGAGCGGTCGGTCCCACCCTCCGCGATCCGGTGGAGAAAGACCATGTCGTCGCCCTCCTCGCGCACCAGGACGCGGTAGTTCGCCACGCGCGCGAGAACGCCCTGAAGCGAGTTGAGCTGGTGGTAGTGGGTGGCGAAGAGCGTCTTCGCGCCAACGACGTCGTGGAGGTGCTCGGTGACGGCCCAGGCGATCGAGAGACCGTCGAACGTGCTCGTGCCGCGCCCGATCTCGTCGAGAATCACCAGTGACTGGGCCGTGGCGTTGTGGAGAATGTTCGCCGTCTCCGTCATCTCGACCATGAAGGTCGACTGGCCGCTCGCGAGATCGTCGTGCGCGCCAACCCGCGTGAAGATGCGATCGACCACTCCGATCTCGGCTTCGTCCGCGGGCACGAACGAGCCCACCTGGGCCATGAGCACGATGAGGGCGACCTGGCGGAGGTAGGTGGACTTGCCGGCCATGTTCGGCCCGGTGACGATCGCGATCTGCGTGCCCGTGGAGTCGAGGAAGGCGTCGTTGGGAACGAAGCCTCCCGCCGCCGCAAGCTTCTCGACAACCGGATGGCGGCCCCCGACGATGCGAACGGCGGTCCCGGAGTCAACTCGCGGACGCACGTAGCCCGACGCCGCAGCCACGTCGGCGAGGCCGGCCAGGACGTCGAGAGCGGCCAGCGCCGCCGCGGTCTTGAGCAGCGACTCGGCTTGATCGGCGACGGCCGAACGGAGTTCCAGGAACAGATCCTGCTCCCGATCGACCATGCGCTCCTCTGCCGAGAGGATGCGCTCCTCCATCTCCTTCAGTTCGGCGGTGACGAAGCGCTCGGCGTTGCGGAGCGTCTGCTTGCGGATGTAGCCCTCGGGCACCTTGTCCTTGTGCGGGTTCGTGACCTCGAGGTAGTAGCCGAACACCGAGTTGAAGCCGACCTTGAGGGTGGGAATGCCCGTCTTGGCCTTCTC
>CAZCER010000804.1:1290-2176 GCA_964497385.1 uncultured Armatimonadia bacterium
GATCCACTCCTTGCCGCCGGAGGTCAGTTCGCGATCCTGGTCGAGCGTGGCGTCGTACCCGCGCCGGATCACGCCGCCGTCCTTGGTCGAGACCGGGGGCTCGTCAACGAGGGCGCGGGAGAGCAGATCGGCCAGATCGGGCGCGGGGTCTACGCCCTCGCGCAGATCCGCCGTCAGCTTCGGCGCGTCGCCCGCCAGCGTGCTCAGAAGATCGGGAAGGGCCTCGAGAGTGCCTCGGATCGCCGCCAGGTCGCGCGGGGTCGCGGACCCGGTCGTGGTCTTCACCGTCAGCCTCTCCAGATCGCGGACGCGATCCAGGGCCTGCCGAAGGTCGTGCCGCACGAGCGGCTCGCGCACGAAGTGGGCGACCGAGTCCAGGCGCTCGTCGACCCGCGCGTGGTCCCGAAGGGGCTCGAGAATCCAGCGCCGCAGGAGACGCGCTCCGGGAGCCGTGCGGGTGCGGTCGAGGACGGACAGGAGCGTCCCTCCCGAGCCGTTCCCGAACAGGGGCTGCACCAGCTCCAGGTTCCGCTGGGTCGAGGCGTCGATCGCCAGTACGTCCTCGGGATGGTGCGGAGCGATCGAGCGGACGTGGCCCGCCAGGTCGATGCGCGTCCGCGCCAGATACCGGAGGGCGACCGCCGCCGCCTCCACCGCGGCGGGCTGCTCGTGCAGGCCGAATCCACGCAGCGAAGCGACCCCGAAGTGCTTCGCGAGACGCTCCTCCGCCGTCTCGAAGCCTTCGACGTCCGGCACGGTCGCCGCCGCGGGCGGCGGGTTGCCCGGCAAGCGCTCCGCGATGTCGGTCGAGTCCGCGAGCGACTCGGTCAGGACGCACTCCGCGGGGGCGATGCTAGCTCGCGTCTTCTGCTCGAATTGATCGTCG
>CAZCER010000805.1:0-2171 GCA_964497385.1 uncultured Armatimonadia bacterium
GGTCCGCGGAGCGCACGGGCGTCCAGCGCTCCCCAGCGAAGTCCACGCCGTCCACGAAGCGGCGGATCGCGGTGAAGTGGTGGTAGAGGTCGAGCGGGTCGATGTAGTCCTCGTGCCACCAGGGCATCGGCGGGCCCGCGCACCCGCTCATCACGGCGGACCAGAACGTGTTGTGGAGCGCCCAGCCCTTGGGGTCCTTGTCCGCCGTCGTCGAGTGGCTGCGGATCCCGACCTCGCCGAAGATGTGGGGCTTCCGGAAGCGACCCCACTGATGCTCGCAGAAGGCGGCGACGCGCGGCGGCATGCCGTCATCGGAGTTCAGGTAGAAGTGCGTCTGGACGATGTCGATGCTCGGGAGAGCCCAGAAGTCCTCGGGGCCCGTTCCGCTCCAGAAGCTCGTCGTGATGAGGTGGTGGTAGGGGTCTATGGAACGGAGGTAGTCGGACATCTCGACATGCCACGCGAGCAGGTCCTCGCGGGGCGCGCCGGGCCACCCCTCGAACTCGTTTCCGAACTCCCACGCGAGCACATGCGGCGAGTGGCCCCAGCGCGCGACGGTGTAGCGGAGGCGCTTCTTGTAGGCGGCCTTGGCCTCCGGATTCGTGAACCAGTCCGCCGCCGTCGCGCAAGGCCCGCCGAGGGCCCGGTTGTAGGGGTTCTGGAACCACCGGTCCCAGGCGTTCTCCCCCTGGAAGTCCTGGTGCGTGTCCATGCAGCACATGTAGTACAGGCCGAGTTCGTCCGCGAGGTCGAGCGCATAGTCCATCCGCCACGCCGAGGCCTGCCGGTACCAGCCCACGGCGTGCTCCCACTCGATCCCGAGTTCGGCGGAGTACATCCACCACCGGTTGTAGTTCTCGCCGGCGGCGGCCATCTTGCGGAGCGCGGTCTCGGCCGTCTGGCCCGCGGTATGGTAGGTCGGGAGGTTGTGGCCGACCGGCGTGTAGGTGGCGCCGTCGTCGAACGCGAGATAGTGCGGGTCGATCGTGGAGGCGCGGACGAATCCGCGGGAATCGGAAGCGACGCATTCGAAGGTTTCATCCGCCCCCGAGACGTACTCGACGTCTCCCGTCCGATCTCGGAGTTCCAGCCGGAATCGGTGCAGGCCGAGTTTGGTGGGCGCGAAGCGCACCCGCCAGCCCTCGGAGATGGGCCTGAGAGTCTCGGCGGTCTCGGTCGCCGAGCGTTCGTGGTCGACCATGTAGAAGCCCGCGACGCGCGTCTCCCTGCCGGACGGTGCTGTGAACACTGCGTCGAGGGATACCTCGTCGGGATCGTACGGGTTCGTGTACGTGGCCGAGAGATCGACCGCCAACTCGAGCAGGCCGTAACGAGGCACGTCGTGGGACGAGAGCTGCACGGAGCCTATGCCGAGGGGGCCTTCGCCCGCCCGCACGGCTCCCGGAAGCGGCTCGGCGCGCTTCTCGATCCGATAGGTGACGCGCGCGGCCTGGGGCTCACCCTCCGGGAAGTCGGCCTCGGTGAGAGATACGCGGAGCGTGCACGAGCCGCCGCCGGCCTCCTCGACGCTCACCTGGCGGGGCTCGTCGAAGGCGGCCGTGAAGTAAGCGCCGCCGGGGAGTTCGAGCCAGAGCTTCTCGCAGACCTCGGTGGCGCGCGCGGGAATGCGCGTTGCCCGCGCGGGCTCAAACCACACGCTCCGGCCGCGCATCGCGTCGAGAGGGAGCGTGAGAGTGACGAGGACCCCGCGCCGCAGAGCCGAGGGTCCGTCCTTGACGAACGTGTAGGCGACCTCGACGCTCTCGGGGGTCTGCGCGTACCGAACCACCGCGCGAACGGGCGATGGCTGGGCGCCGCCGCCGGGCGCGTCCTCGCCCAAGTGCGCCGTGAGCACGCGCACACCGTCCTCGTCCGTCCAGTCGCGGTCCGTCGCTCTTGAGAGCGTCGTGTAGAGCCACTCGTCACGCCAGGATGCGAGGCCGACGGAGACGACCGCTTCCTTGCCGGCAGACGCGATGAGCGCTCCGTCGTCCCGTAGCGTGAGGCCCGCGTCCGCAGGCTGTAGGAGCGTGGCGGCGATGCAGAGCGCGGCGAGGTGCATGGCAGGACCTCCTTGGACCAGGCTGGTCGAGGGAGGAGTTCGCGACTGGGGCAGCCAAGCCTGCCGCTCGGGCGCCGGCATACATCCCAGTCTCTCCCGCTCTCCCTCG
>CAZCER010000806.1:0-1669 GCA_964497385.1 uncultured Armatimonadia bacterium
GCACCACCGCGGGATCCGACGAGGAGTGGCATCGGGTGGGGCAGGGCCTGCGGGTGCTTCCCGTCGTGGACGCCTCGTACCGTCTTCTCGGGGTGGTGAGCGACACCGCCATCGTCCGCCTCGCGATGCCCGCCTACGCGGACATGCTGGGGGACCTCGCCGTGCTCCCCGATGACTTCGAGCCCTTCGAGCGAAGGCTTGCCGACGCCGGCGACATCCCTGTGGAGGACATGATGGTCACGGATCCTCTCCGAGTCGCCGAGGATGCGACCCTGATCGCCGTCGCGTGGCGCATGCTGAACTCGGAGCAACGCCGCGCCTTCGTGGTCCGCGGCGACCTCCTCATCGGGACCGTGGGCCTCAAGGAGATTCTCAGCGAGATGCTGCGGGCCTAACCAACAGAGGGACCGACGATCGGGAGGGTGCGCGGTGGATATTCCGGTATGGCAGCAGGTCGCGGCGGGGGCCATCTTCTGCGCCTGCTACATAGCCATCGCGACGGAGAAGATCGACAAGGCGAAGGTGGCCCTCTTCGGCGCGGCCCTGGTGCTCTTGCTCGGAATCGTCTCGCAGCACGACGCGTTCGGGGCGCACGAGGCGCGGGCGACCGCCGTCGAGCATTTCGCGGAAGACTACGGCGAGGCGTACGCCTCGGGCGCAGGGGCGGGACGCTCCTCAATCGCGCCGAGGGGCGACGAACTGCCCGCTCCGGACCCCGAGGAGGTCGTCGCGGCTCGCGACACTCTGGAGTCCGCCGGCCTGCGCGACGTGCCCGGCGCCGACTGGAACACCATCTTCCTGCTCATCGGGATGATGATCTTCGTCGGCGTCACCAGCCGGACGGGCGTCTTCGGCTGGATCGCCATCAAGTGCGCCAAGCTCGCGCGCGGCGAACCGTTCGTGGTCATGCTCGTGCTCTCTCTGGTCACGGGCGTCCTATCAGCCGCCCTCGACAACGTCACGACCGTCCTGCTGATCGCTCCGGTGACCTTGCTCGTGTGCGACGCCCTGGGCGTGAACCCCATTCCGATGCTGATCGCCGAGGCTCTCTGCTCGAACATCGGCGGGACGGCGACGCTGGTGGGCGACCCGCCGAACATCCTGATCGGCTCGAAGGCCGGGTTCGATTTCAACGACTTCCCCGCCCACCTCGGCCCCGTCGTGCTCGTCCTGCTCGCCGCCTTCTGCGGCTACGCGTGGCTGGTGTGGCGCAAGGTTCTGACGACCACGCCTGAGCGCAAGGCGGCCGTGATGGAACTCAGCGAGGCGCGGTCGATCACCGACCGGCGGCTGCTCGCCAAGTGCCTCGCGATCGGTGCGGCGATCCTCGCCGGCTTCGTCTTCCACTCCCAACTCGGGTGGGAGCCCGCCACGGTGGCGCTCTCGGGAGCCGCGATCCTGCTCCTGGTCTCGGGCGTGAGCCCCCACAAGGCGTTCGACGCGATCGAGTGGGAGACGATCTTCTTCTTCTTCGGCCTGTTCATCATGGTCGGCGGCCTCGTCAAGGTCGGTCTGATCCGCATGATGAGCGAGCGAATCCTCGCCGTATTCGGAGAAGACACGCAGACGCTGACCTACGTGATCCTGTGGTTCTCGGCGTTCGCCTCGGCGGTCGTCGACAACATCCCCTACGTCGCGACCATGTGCCCTCTCGTAAACGACCTCGCCG
>CAZCER010000806.1:1679-2156 GCA_964497385.1 uncultured Armatimonadia bacterium
CGCCGAGGCGATCACCGGGCTCCCGGCGCAGGAGGCGGCGCGCCATCCCGCGATCATGCCGATCTGGTGGGCCCTCTCGCTCGGCGCCTGTCTGGGCGGGAACGGCACCCTCGTGGGGGCCTCGGCGAACGTCGTCATCGTGGGCATCGCCAAGCGCAACGGGCGCCGCATCACCTTCATGGAGTTCACGCGATGGGGCCTCCCGGTGATGCTGTGGACGGTCGCGATCAGCATGGTCTACCTATGGTTGCGCTATCTGCGGTAGAGCCGTTGACGGAGGATGGAGGCGCGGCTATACTTGCCAGGCTGTTGCTCGGAAGCTAGGCAAATGCCGATACGTGGGGCCGTGGCGCAGTGGGAGCGCGCTTCCTTGGCATGGAAGAGGTCACGGGTTCAAATCCCGTCGGCTCCACCATCCTTTCGTTGTCCGCACCCCCGTCGACGCCGGCGGGGGTTTTTGCCATCCCCCCTTCGCGT
>CAZCER010000807.1:0-2150 GCA_964497385.1 uncultured Armatimonadia bacterium
CCGTTCCCCGCATCGAGCCGGCGGCCGACACGCCGCTCTCGATGAACCCGCCGGCTCAGGTGACGGACGACAGCTTCCGCAAGCTCGTGGCGATCATCCGCCTTGCGCTTCCGTACACCGGCATCATCCTGACCACGCGCGAGACGCCGGCGATGCGCAGCGAGTGCCTGCATCTCGGTGTATCTCAGATGTCGGCGGCTTCGCGTACGACGGTCGGCGCCGGGGCCTTCGACGAGGATCCGGACGACGGCCAGTTCGAGGTTTCCGACCATCGATCGCTGGATCAGGTCGTCCGCGAGTTGTGTGAGTCGGGCTACATCCCGAGCTTCTGCACGGCGTGCTATCGATCGGGGCGGACCGGTGAGCACTTCATGGAACTCGCCAAGCCCGGCGAGATCCACCATTGGTGCTTGCCGAACGCGCTGCTCACGCTGAAGGAGTATCTGATCGATCACGCTTCCGAAGAGACGCGAACAGTCGGTGAGCGGGCTCTGGCGGAGCGTCTGAGCTGGATCGACGACGCGCAAGAGCGCGAACGAATCGAGACGCGGCTCAAGCGCCTCGAGTCGGGTGAGAGAGACCTCTACGTGTGACGGCGGGACGGCCCCGCGCGCACGCAACGAGATAGGGACGGCAATCAGGCAGGTGCGGCACGAGCCGCGCCTGCCTGAACGCTACTGGGGGGCGGGCGGCGGGACGGCAAGCGCCATCCAGTCGTCCGTGAGGGCGAGGAGCGACCTCGGCGGAGCGCCCTGAAGCCCTTGGACGGCTCCCCGCCAAGCGCCGTCTTCGCCGCGCCAGAGCGCGACGTCGAGGGGCTCCTCGAGCCGAATCGAGACGCCGCCCCCCTGGAACCGGCGCAAGCCTCCGGCGACAAGAGCTTCCAGCGCGCCCGACCGGTCGAAGCGCGTCGCCAGGAGCCCGGCCGCGTCCACGCGCACGGTGCGGCCGCCGCAGACGAGCGTGCCCGCGATGGGGTCGCCGCTCCGGTCCGAGACGGCCTTGACCACGATGTGCGTCCCGTCCAGGAGACGCGCCTCGGCGTCGAGCGGGGGCTTCACGATGGTGGTGCCCCAGTCGGGGACTTTGACGGCCGGCGTTCCGGGTTCCTGACCCCCCGCGCGCAGTCCCGCGATGGCTATGCGGAGGCACTCGTCGATGCTCTCGCAGCGGGTCGGGACGTCGGGGTGCGCGTACGTCCGCCCTTCGAAGTCGACCGTCCATTCGCCGAAGCGGATCGCGAGCGATCGGGCCGCGTGAAGACGCTCCATGAAGTCCGCCATCGGAGCGCCCTCGAACTCCGGCTGGTACAAGACGACGACGTCATACTCCTGCTCACCGTAGAGGACGCGGCCGTCTCGCTCGATCCGCAGCGCGCCGTTCGCGATCTCGGACGAGGGGATGAGATCGGCGGGATAGCCGGCCAGCCAGAACGCCTCCGCCACCGCCACGCCCGCGTCGGGGTAGCCCGGCCCGGCCCAGTTCATCGCGCACGCGTGGCCGAAGACCACCGCCACACGGCAGTCGAGCGGCGCCTCCGTGATGAGGTTCAGGAGTCGCACCCGGGCTTGGGCGGTCGCGAGAGGGTCCATCAGGAGCCACCGGTGGGTCTCGCTCGCACCCTCGACGGGATAGGGCTGGTGGTAGTTCACGCGGCCTCCGGCGAGGGCGGCGGACCAGACCTCGCACTCGTACCGCTCGACCTCAGGCGCGTAGAACATGTTGTGCCACGCGGAGCTTCGCCACTTCTTCGCGAGCGCCGTTCGGCAGCAGTACGGCGTGGTCTCGTCGGTCTGGGCGAGGTCGCGCGCGGCGGCCCACCAGGAGAGGCCGTTCTTGCGGATCTCGCGCGCGTCGGGGAACGGGAACCAGGTGGGGTGGGTGGCGACAAGCGCGTGGGGTCCCCAAACTTCCTTCACCGCGCGGTAGAAGTCCTGCTCGATCGCGACGTTGCGCTCGTAGGTGAGAGCCATGTAGTGGTTGATGACCGCCTGGCGCTCGGCCGCCTTGCCCTCCTCGCCGGCGTGCATGAGAAGATAGTCGCCCACGAGGTCGCGGCCGCCGGTGCGCTTCGCGTAGGCCTCGGCGTAGTACACGGAGTGCCAGTAGTCATGGTGAGCCGGCGCCGCGTCGAAGCAGGGAGGGAAGCC
>CAZCER010000808.1:0-2141 GCA_964497385.1 uncultured Armatimonadia bacterium
GGTTCGCACGGCGGGCACCTCTCGAACGGGGGTGGACTGACCGGTCGCAGTCACTTGGGGTCCTCCCGTCCCGTCCGCACGGGCGACATCATCCCGGTGAGCAGCAGCGCCATCAAGATCTCGCTGCGCCTCACGAGGTCCGAGCCGAGGCTCGCCAACTCGGAGTAGTCCTCGACACCGCTGAAGGCCGCGAAGATGGTCTCGGCGATCTCGCGGGCATCGAGATCGTCACGGATTGTTCCCTCCCGCTGGCCGCGCTGGATCACTGCCTCGATCGGGTCGATCCAGAGGAACAGCGAGGCCTGCAACTGGGGCGCGAGGTCGGGGCGCGCCGCGATCAGGTCGGGGACGAGGCGCCCGATCGCCCGCAGGCTCCGGTTGCGGCTGTAGGACTCCACCACCCGGGCAGCAAGACGCTGCGCCTGCTGGGGCGCTGGGGTGCCATCGCCGTCGTCCAGGGAGACCGCCGCGGTCCACTGCGCACGCAGGTCATCGACGACGGCGACCGCGAGTTCCTCCTTCGACGGGAAGTGGAAGTAGAAGGCGCCCTTCGTCAGGCCGGAGCCGGCGATCACGTCATTGAGCGAGGTGCCCGCGAAACCGTCCTGTGCGAAGGCCTCGGCCGCGCGGTCCAGGATCAGGCGCCGCGTCTGGGCCTTGCGCTCCGCCTGAGTCCTTGGGCTTGGTGGTGCATCGGTTGGCATGTCTCGACAGTAGTACCGACTAGTTGGTATGTCCAGACCGACCAGACGGTATGTGCGTCCGGGCGCTCCCGTTGTCCGTCTTCCAGGGGTTCCTCGCCGAGTTCATCCCGGTGGTCGGGACGTACGTGGGGGCCGCGGTTCCCGCGCTGATGGTGCTCGGCACGCTCGGGGTGTGGCGGGCGGCTCCGTGGCCGGCCCGATGGACTGTGTGGTCCCCGTCATGACTCACGGCCAACCGCCCGGGCGACGAGGTCACGGATGCGCGCGGCGACGTCGTCGGTCACCTCGACGACGGCGAACGCGGTGGGCCACATGGGGCCGTCGTCGAGGGTGGCGGGATCGTTGAAGCCGAGGGTGCAGTAGCGCGACTGGAACTTCTCGGCCGCCTGGAAGAAGCAGACCACCGTGCCGTCCCTCGCGTAGGCGGGCATTCCGTACCAGGTCTTCGGCAGCAGTTCGGGCGCGGCGTCCCGGATGATGGCGTGGATCCGCTCGGCCAGGGCGCGGTCCGCGTCCGGCATCTCCGCGATCTTCTCCAGCGCGTCCTGCTCGTCCGCCGCGGCGCGGTCCGCGGAGGAACGGCGCCTCTTCGCCGCCCTGACCTCCCTCGCCCGCTCCTTCATCGCGGCGCGTTCCTCGGCGGTGAATGGCTCGTTCGTGTCGTCCTTCGCGTTCATCCGGACATGGTGCCCCTCAACGGGCGAGGACACAAGGGTGGGTCGGTGACGCGACGCGGCTACTGCTGCTCGACGAACCGGTCCACGGACCACATGATCGCCAGGGCGAGGGCGGGCTCCACGCCGGGGGCGATGTCGATGACGAACTGGTCCCGCACGGTGAGCCACTTCTGGGTGATGGTGAGGACGGGTTGGCCGGCGGCGGTGACGGTGTACTCCTTCTCGAGCACCGAGCCCACGAGGTCCCAACTCTCGCCGGACGCCGTGGTGATGGCCATCTGGGACCGCACCGGGCTGAACAGCCTGGCCTTCAGGTGGGCGACATCGGCGCCGGTGGCGTCGCTGATCGTCACTTCCTTGGGGATGCCGAGCAGGTTGCCACGGACGCGCATGACCGCGGTGTCGCTGGCGTCGCGGATCTCGCACTGGGCGCGCCAGCCGAGCTTGCCGTCCACGTAGTAGGCCTGCTGCTCGGTGGTGGGATCGAGCACGGCGAAGTCGCGACCCATCGCGAACTTCGCCTTGACGAGGAAGCGGGTCCATCCTGCGGCAGGGATGGGAAGAGCCATGGGGATTCTCGTGGTCTCGGGGCGCGCGACGCGGCGTCGCGAAGATGGTAGAGCCGCCGTGGCGCGAGCGCGAGCGGTGCGGACGGCCGGCGCGGGAGTGCATGGGGGACCGCCGTCAGAGGGCGGCTCGCGGCTGCCTAAATGTGACATGTTCCACAGCGCGGGGTGTGGGTGGATGCGGGTTCTGGCGG
>CAZCER010000809.1:0-2133 GCA_964497385.1 uncultured Armatimonadia bacterium
AAGCCTTTCACCAACCACTCGTGGTCGGTGGACGGGGCGTCGAGTCCGAGGAGCGCGGCGCAGTCGGCGGCGCAGCGGAGGGAGTCAGGGGCGAGTTCGGGGCCGCCGTCCACGTCCACCGTGACGGCGCTGGCGTCCGGAGCGAACGCGGCCGCGCCCGCGATGAGGCCGCCGGCGGTGCCGCCGGAGCCGCATGGCGCCACGAAGTGCGTGGGGTCGACGCTCATCTCGCGGCACTGCTCGATGATCTCGTGGACGCAGAGCGCGTAGCCCACGGAGCCGAGCCCGACGGAGCCGCCGACCGGGATGGGGTAGGGGGCGCGACCGTCGGCGCGGAGCCGCTCGGACTCGCGGTCCATCACGCTCTCGCGCGTCTCGCCCTTGTCGCGATCCGCGAAGACGACGCGGGCCCCGATGAGTTCATCGACGAGCAGATTGCCGACCACGCCCGGCTTGCGCGGAGGCCAAAGGCAGAGGACGACGTCGAAGCCGTGCATGGTGGCCGCGATCGCGGTCAGGGCGGCGTGGTTCGACTGGGCCGCCCCGCAGGTCAGGACTGTGTCGCAGCCTTTCTCCTTGGCGTCGGCCAGGAGGAACTCGAGTTTGCGGAGCTTGTTTCCGCCGACGCCGAGTCCGGTCAGGTCGTCGCGCTTCAGGAGAACGCGCGGGCCTCCGAGCGATGCGCTGAGCCTCGGCGCGTCCACGAGCGGGGTCGGCAACTGGCAAAGCGGGATGCGGGGCAGGGCGGCGATGCGCCCGAGCGCCTCGGTCGGACTCGGCATGGCGACTAGTCCTCCACTTCGTCGAACCAGACGATCTGCTCGCGGTCAGGGCCGACGGAGACCGCCGCGATGGGCGCCTCCACGAGTTGAGAGACCGCTTCGACGTACTCGAGGGCCTCGTCGGGGAGTTCGTCCGGCGTGCGCGCGTCGCCGATCGGGGC
The DNA here is from genome assembly GCA_964497385.1 of uncultured Armatimonadia bacterium. Lineage (GTDB taxonomy): Bacteria > Armatimonadota > Zipacnadia > UBA1398 > UBA1398 > CAZCER01. The sequence goes on from CAZCER010000809.1 coordinate 944, forward strand.
GGACCAGCCCGGCAGCTCCTCGAAGACGGGCTCGCATCGGGCGTAGGCGTCGGTGTCCGAAGGGACGAGGTCGATGGTCTCGCCGTCCAGCTTGTAGGCCGTCACGACCTTGATCGTCTCGAGACCGTCCAGCACGTCGAGCTTTGAGAGCACCAAGGCGCTCACCGAGTTCAGGCGCGCCGACGTCCGCACGAGCGCCGCGTCGAACCACCCGCAGCGACGGGGACGTCCGGTCGTGGTGCCGTATTCGGCGCCTTTCTCGCGCAGCCGGCCGGCCTCGGCCTCGGGGGCCTCGGCGGGGAAAGGGCCCTCGCCGACGCGGGTGGTGTAGGCCTTGGCGACTCCGTAGACGCGGTCAAGGTCCAGAGGCCCCATGCCCGTGCCGAGGCAAGCGCCGGCCGCGACGGGGTGCGAACTCGTCAGGTACGGGTACGTGCCGTAGTCGATGTCGAGGAAGGTCGCCTGCGCGCCCTCGAAAAGCACGTTCGCATCGCGCGCGAGGGCCTCCATCACGATCGCCCGTCCGTCCACGGTCAGGCCGCGGATCGTCGGAACGTGCGGCGCGAGTTCGGCGAGGACGTCGTCCTCGGTCACGGGTGGGCGGTCGTAGAGGTGTTCGAAGAGCGCGTTGATGGGCGGGAGCGCGACCCGCAGGCGGCGACGCAGCCTGGCCTCATCGATGAGATCGTACACGCGGATGCCGGTGCGGCGAGCCTTGTCCGCGTAAGCGGGGCCGATGCCGCGGGCGGTCGTGCCGATCTTGTCGGCGCCGCGATAGGCCTCCTCGGCCTGGTCGAGGGCCCGGTGGTAGGGCATGACGACATGGGCCGCGCCGCTCACGCGCAGGCCCGACGCGTCGACGCCGCGTCCCTCCAGATGCGCGATCTCCTCGCAGAGAACGGCGGGGTCGATGGCGGTCCCATCGGCCATGAGGCAGGTGACGCCGGGGTGTAGGATGCCGCTCGGGATGAGGTGCAACTTGTACACCTCACCGCCCACCACGACGGTGTGGCCCGCGTTGCTTCCGCCTTGATAGCGGACAACCAGCTCGGCCTTCTCGGTGAGCGTGTCGATGATGCAGCCTTTGCCTTCGTCGCCCCACTGGACGCCGATGACCGCGGTGGTGGGCATGACTTGTCTCCTCCAACCCAAGGCGTGTGCTCCGCCGCACACACCCCGCAAAAAGCACA
>CAZCER010000810.1:0-2131 GCA_964497385.1 uncultured Armatimonadia bacterium
GGGGTGCCCCCGGGCGTCCCGCCGGTCTTGTGCGCCCCCTGGGGGGCGGATTACCCCAAAACCCCGCCCCGGGTGGGGGGCCGCGCCGGGTCCCTCATTTGCTCGACGGACGAGTTCAGTGACGTCGTGAGCGGACTGAAAGCCCTCGCGGCGGGAGCGAAGATGCGCGCCACACGCTGCCTCGTCATCCGCGGGGCTGAGCGCAAGGACGTCGCCATGGCGCATACGGGCATCGGCCTCCGCTGCCTCCCCGCCGCAGACTACCTGGAGGCCTACGACGCGACGCGCGCGGACCGTGAGGCGCTCGCCCTGGCGAGGGAGACGCTGCGCAACGCAACGGGCAGGCGGGGCGCCTCCGAGCGCGACGTGGTGAACGGAGTCCGCGCCTATCAGGCGGCTCGGAGCCTCCTCGAGCGGGAAGAGGCGGACGCCATCACCATGGACTGCCTCGGCGTCCTCGGTCCGCTCGAGAAGAGCCTTCCGTGCTTGGCATGGTCGATGCTGAACGACTCCGGCGTCCCCGCGGCCTGTGAGGCCGATCTGGGGGCGGTGGCGAGCCACGTGATCGTGCGGCATCTGCTGGGCAAGCCCGGCTTCCAGCAGGACCCCGTTCCGGAGACGGCGCACGGAGCGATCATCGGCGCGCACTGCTCGTGTCCGACGCGCCTGCGCGGCTTCGCCGAGCCGCCGGAGCCGTACGATATCGTCCACCACCACGGAGAGCGCGATGCAACGCTCCGGCCCGTCTGGCAACCTGGAGAGCGCGTCACCTCGGTCGACGTCGAGCCCGGCAATGCGGAGCGCCCGACACGGATGCTCATCGCGACAGGTGAGGTGCTCGAGAACGTGGCCGTCCCGCCGGCGGGTGGTTGCGTGGTCTCCGTGATGGTCCGCTTTGACGACGTTGAGGACGTGCTTGCCTTCCCCGGCTTCCATCAGGTGTTCGTGTATGGGGACCACAAGCGCGAACTCGTACGCTTCTGCCGGCTCCACGGGATCGAGCCTGTCCTGACCTGAGGGGACTTGCACAACCATGAAACGCGCGTTCCACGGAGCCGCCGTGCTCCTCGCCATGCCGCTCGTCGGAGCGTCGGCCGCCCCGGTTGGCGCGGACGCGGAGGCCCCGCCCATCGTCGAATCGGTCCGCATCTGGAACGGCGCTCCCCACTGCGCCTTCGGCGATCTCATCCGCTGGAACAACGCCTTCTACTGCACGTTCCGCGAGGGCTCGGGGCACGTGCCAGGCGCCAACGGAACGATCCGGATCCTCCGCTCCGACGACGGTGAGGCCTGGTCCTCGGTTGCCTCGCTCGCCGAGGAGGGCATCGACCTTCGCGACCCCAAGCTCAGCGTCATGCCGGACGGGCGCCTCATACTCGACTGCGGCGGTTCGGACTACTCCGACGGCCTCCAGGAGCAGCACACCCGCGTCGCGTTCTCGGCCGATGGCGTGACCTGGACGCCGACTAGGCGCGCGCGCGGCATCCCCTCGAACAACTGGTTCTTCCGCATGACGTGGCGCGACGGAGTCGGCTACTGCATCCCGCACATCGTCGGGGCCGACCCGGAGACCGGTCGTGTCCTCAAGACCCCGCGCCGCATGGTGCTCTTCACCACCACGGACGGGCTGAACTACACGCAGGTGGGCGGAGACCTGCCGCTCCCGGAGGACGTCTCGGAGGCCACGATCCGGTTCAGTGGGGGAGGGGAGGCCGTCGTGATCGTGCGCGACGGCAGCCAGTCGCGCAAGGGTTACCTGCTGACCGCGCCGCCGCCGTACACCGACTGGACGGTCGCGACGATTGAGCACGGCATGGGCGGCGCGAACCTCTTCGCCCTCTCGGATGGATCGTGGATCGTCGGCACGCGCGAGTATGAGTGGGAGCGGCCCGCGGGGCGCTCAGGGACGGCAATGGTCATCCTGCGGGTTGAGGAGGACGGCTCCTTCGAGCGCCTCGTGGAACTCCCGAGCGGCGGCGACACCAGCTACCCCGGCTTCCTCATCCACGAGGAAGAACTCTGGGTGAGCTACTACTCCTCACACGAGGACTCGACGGCCATCCACCTCGCCCGCATACCGCTCAGCATGTTGCGGTAGGCGGCCTCCCGCCTACCTCTCTCTGTACGGACT
>CAZCER010000811.1:0-2129 GCA_964497385.1 uncultured Armatimonadia bacterium
CCAACCACACTCCCCCACTCACTCTCGGGCAAGGGCGTCAGGTCGGCGAGAGCGCCGGACGCCGCGACGAGTAGCGCTACACACGCGAGCGGCAACAGAACTCGCATGCTCAACCTCCTTTGCGGGCACAACTTGCGCCCGCCAAGACGTACCTGCGATGGCTCCCCGCGGAGGCCCATCCCCTGCGTTGTCATCCTGTCGCGCCCCGACCTCGGGGCAATGCATCCAACCGCCTGAGTGTCGACACTGGCCTGCAGGTTCCCTGGTCCCCGCACCGAAACCTGCAAGTGCATGTCATGTTGTTTTTTTTCGTATAGCGTCACGCGAAAGCGGCGGCGAGCGGTATTCTGACGACGCGTATCCGCCAGGCGTTCCGTTCGGATGGCCGCGCGAGACGGGGAGGCACCGATGCACAGGATGGCGCTCACACTCGGACTCGGGGCTCTCGTGGCCGCGCTCGCCCTCGCGCAGGGCGAGCCGCCGGAGCCCGATCCGCCCGTCTACGCGGTCGTGCTGAACCTGAACGGAGTCCTCGACACCTGCGGGTGCTCCGCGAGCCAACTGGGCGGCGTCGCGCGCTGGCAGCCGGCTCTGCGCCGGGCCTGCCCCGAACTGGCCGAGGGCGCCGTCGTGCCCGTCGTCCTGCTCGGAGCGACCTACGGCGACCCCTGGAGAGCGCAACTCGTGCATGACTCCGCACGCGCCGCCGGAGCACGCCTCGCCATCGCCAGCGACCCCGACGCCTACCTCGCGGCCCTCTCGGAGGAGGTTCGGGCGGAGGTGGCGTCCGTTGGGGCGCTCACCGAGGGTCCGTGGCGCGCCGAAGCGCTCGGCCTGGATGTCGCGCTGCTCGACGATCTCCCGCCCGCCGAGTCCGCGCGCGCGCTTGCGGACCGCCCTCGTGACGCGACGCCGCTGCTCCTTCTCACGCGTGAGCCGGAAGCACTCGCAACGACTCTCCATTCGTGCCCCCCGAGCCGCCGGCCGGAGGTCGTCGCGCTGCTCACCGGCGAGGGCCCGGCGACGGTGGGCGAGATGGCCGGGGTCCCGCTTCTCAGCGGGGGCTCGAGGGGGCGGGCGCTCTTCCTGGTGCGCCGCGGCGCGGAGGGCGCCTCGGTCGAGGTCGTCGCCCTCACCGAGAACGTGCCCAACGACCCGGCGGTCGTGGAGGTCTACGCCCCGCATCTCGCGGAGGAGGCCCGAGCGTTCCACGAGGCGCCGCGGGTGGAGGCCTCGGCCGGCAAGCTGGGGTTCGCCCTGCCGTCGGCCTGCGCGGGTTGCCACCCCGACGAGTATGAGGACTGGCTCGAGTCGGCGCACGCCGGGGCGCTCCGCACGCTCGAGGAGAAGGAGCGGACCATCCCGGAGTGCCTGCCGTGCCACTCGGACCCGTACGCCGCGCTGGGCGAGCGGCTCGCGACCGACGCGCCGTCCGACGAGACCGTCGGCTGCCACCACTGCCACGGTCCGGGGATGGTGCACATCGCGCTCGACGGCAAGGGCACGATCCGTCGCACTCCCGCAGAGGAGCACTGCCTCGTGTGCCACACCGAGGAGCAGTCCGCGGAGTTCGAGTTCGAGGCGTATCTCGACGCGACCGACCACATCGAGTAGCCCGCGGGCCGGGCTCCTAGTCTTTGGCGGCCCGTATGCGCACCGCCGCGTCGCGCCGGATCGGGGGCAGCGGAACCACGAGCCCTCCCTCGCCCGAGACTCCATCGAGCGTCCGGGTCACCTCGCCCGTCCACGTGTCGTAGTGCTCGATGGCGTACCGCCCCGGCGCGAGGCCGGGCACGGTCATGCGCGCCCCGGCCACCTCCTCGGGTTCGCCGTTCTCGAGGACCTCGCGCCATCCCGCGCGGGCGTGGCGGATCCACAGGTACGCGCAGGTCGCGTCGCCGATGCCGAGTACGCGGAGGGGCGACTCCGGTGAGAGCGAGTAGTCGTGAAAGACCGCGCGCCACTCGATCCAGTCGTTGCCGCGGTTCTCGACCACAAGCACGTGGGCTCCGGCCGGCACGTCGACGGAGTAGTCCCCGTTGTAGCCGCGCATCGTCTCCGTGTCCGCTTCATCGCGGTCGAGGAGGTCCTCGGAGACGCGCTCCTCGCCTTCGAGCACAACGCGCATC
>CAZCER010000812.1:0-574 GCA_964497385.1 uncultured Armatimonadia bacterium
GTTCGATGGCGACCTCAACGAGGTGACGAAGCCCGAGGAGCCAGGGCGCTACATCGCACTGGTGGAGGCGCCTCTCCGCAACGGAACAACCTACCGCCGAAGCCTGACCTTCTACTGCGCTCCCGAGGGCACGGACTTCTGGTGGCGCTTCGACACGATCGCGGCGCCCTTCCCCGCGGCCGGCATCGACCTGAAGGTCTGGGAGGAGCGCCGGGACAAGGTCGGGCGCTGGGCGGCCGTCGCCTACAACATGGGCCTCACCTCGTCCGAGCCGGGCGCGATGCTCCTCGCGTGGCTCTCCGAGCAAACGCCGGGTGCGGTGACCGGCCCCCTCGACTCACCCGACGTCCGCGCGAGTGACGTGAACCTCGCCCTCAGACGGAGGCTCGCGGGTCTGCCCCCGAAAGGCGAAGCGCTCGCGCCTCCTCGCGCCCTCTCCGGAGCCAAAGCGCCGGTTCTGCATGAAGGGCAGACATCCGAGGCCGGAGTCGCCTCGGACGCGAAGGAGCGCATCGACGCGGTCGCGCGCAAGTGGGCGGAGGAATCCGGCGAACCGTTCGCGCTCCTCGTCGCT
>CAZCER010000812.1:584-2116 GCA_964497385.1 uncultured Armatimonadia bacterium
TCGTCATCACCCACGAAGCGTTCGGCGCGTTCGAGGACGGCACTCCCATCGGCACGGACTTCCGCTTCGAGGTCGCGTCGATCACCAAGGCCCTCACCGGCATGCTGTTCAGCCGCTTCGTCGACCAGGGGCTTCTGGGCCTCGACCAGCCCATTGGCGAGGTGCTGCCAGGCTTCCCGACCTCGGGCCCGAAAGCTCTCACTTTCCGCCACCTCTTCACCCACACGAGCGGCCTGGAGGGCCACGCGATGTGGGGAGGAATCGACAACGTCTATCTCGACAGCGCCGTCCTGAACGGGCTCGAGGCGCTGGAGCCCGGCACGGTCCACATCTACAACGGGATGGGCTACGACCTCGCCGGACAGGCGATGGAGAGCGTCACGGGCGCGAGCATCCGCCGGCTGATGGCGGAGGGGCTCTTCGCCGAACTCGGGCTCGACGACGTACCGCCCGTCGATGACCTTGGGTTCGGCGCGAAGCTCACCGCGTGGGACCTGGGGGTCCTTGGGCAGTGTCTCGCGAACCGGGGCTGTTACGGGTCGAAGCGCCTCGTCTCCGAGAAGACCTTCGAGGACACGCTGCCCGTTCCGCTCTCGGACTACTGGCCCGGCATCGCTCCGGAGTGGGGGATTGGACTAACACCCTATGCCGAGATGCGCACGCTGGATCCCGACGCACCGAGCCAGGAGCCGCAACGCATCTTCGAGGGGCTCGTGATCGGTCACGGGTCGGCGACCTCCTGCGTGCTCCGGGTGGTGCTCGACGACGGCCTCGTCATCGCCCAGATCCGCCGGACGGCCGGGCCCAAGTACGACGAGCGTCTGCGCGAACTCCTGACGACCATCGCCGATAGCGTGGAGCGATAGCCCCCGATCTCACCACGTCGTGGGGGCCCTTCCCGAGCCGACGGAATGGCCCTCCGGCGCTCTCGCGGCGCGCTATGAATCCTCCTCGGACGCGCCCGATGAGCCCTGCCGCGCCTTGGGCGGCGCCACCGCCTGGAGCGCCGCCGAGACGCTCGGGTAGTGGACCTCGCCGCCGACCGAATCATGCCAGCCAGCCCGGGCGAGCACGTCGCGGACCGGGCCCTTCACACGAGCGAGCGCGAACCGGATCCCGTGTTGCTGGTAGCCCTCCACCAGGTCCCCCAACTCGAGAGCGGCGACCGCGTCCATCTCGTTCACGCCCGAGAAGTCGAGCACCACACGGCTTACTTGGGGCCGTTCAGCGACGAGCCGCCGGACCAGATCGCCGACGAACTCCATGTTCGCGAAATAGAGCGGGGCGTCGACGCGCAGGATGAGCGTGCCAGGCGCCCGCGTCGCATCAGGGTACCGTCGCGTGTTCAGAAACGCTCGCCGCTCCTCCACGTAGCCCAGTTCGGCGGTGTGTGGATGGGCGCTGCGCCAGATGAACAGCAGCAGCAGCGAGAGCGCCACTCCAGTGAGGATTCCCTGCTCGATGCCGACGCCCAGGGTCACCAAGAACGTCACGAGCAGGCTCCAGCCGTCGTGTCTCTGGATGCGGAAGAG
>CAZCER010000813.1:0-556 GCA_964497385.1 uncultured Armatimonadia bacterium
GGGGGGGGGGGGGCGGGGGGCCGGCCCCCCCCCCCCCTCCCCGTCCCCCCTCACGAGGATTCTCGAACCCGACGCCTGAAGGGAAGCTCTAAGGCCCAAGGGGATGCGGTGGACAAAGGAGCCGGGACGCATGGTTCAGTTTCTCCACTACGCACTCACCGCAGGCGTGCTGGGCGGAGTCGTGTTCCTTCTTGGCTGCGCGTCCTCCAAGGCGCGGGCTCAGGAAAACGACGGCGAGACGACGCCCACCACCGACGACCCGGACGAGAAGACCCAGAGGGACGCGATGCGCGAGCGACTCGCCGACCTGGCGGCCTCGAAGCCGCCGGCGGACCTCCAGTCCATCGGGGCGATGTGCTACGAAGTGGCGGCCCCTCCCGAGAGAGCCGAGTACGTGTGTCCCGCCTGCGGGGAACGCACCGTCTACGAGAAGGGTCAGGCCGCCCTCATCGAGTGGAACCTGCCGTCGTGCCGCCGCATGGTCGCGTCGATCGACGGGCTCGATGTGACGCTCGATGAGTCGCAGTTCTGCCGCAAGTGCAGCCCCGACGTCACC
>CAZCER010000813.1:566-2112 GCA_964497385.1 uncultured Armatimonadia bacterium
GCGCCGAGTACTTTTCGCCACGGCCCGAGACGATCCGCTACCGGGGCGAAGAGGAGCCGGTCCGCATCGAGGGCGTCGGTGAGCACCACCTCGACCTGCTTGCCGAGTTCCTGGCGGGCTCCGACCGCCACACGGACGACTATGACGCCGAGTCGCCCCTGCGCGACTACATCGACCAACTGCAGTGGGTCCTCGGTCTCGACCGGGATCCCCTCTCCCGCGAGGAGATCGCCGTCCGGCTTGAGGCGCTCGCGAACAGCCCGGTCCCGACCGACCTCGCTCCCGGCGCGATGTGCTACGCGGTGGGTGCTCCGCGCGGCGCCTCCGAGTACGTCTGCCCCGTCTGCGGCGAGAAGACGGTCTACGATCTCGAGACCGCGGCCGGCGTTCTCTGGGACCTCGACGTGTGCCGCCGGGCCGCGGAAATGGCCGACGGGCCGCTCTCGATTGACCTCGACGAGTCCCGTCTGTGCCGCAAGTGCAGTCCGGACGCCGAGGAGCCCACCCTCGTGTTGACCGTTCAGTATGAGGGCGGCGAGCCGCGCGTCATCGAGGGCGTTAACAGCCTCGACATGAAGCTCCTCCAGGCCTTCGCGACCGGCGCCGACCGCATCGACCTCGGCATGGCTGGCGAGCAACCGCTCAGGAACTACGTGGAGCGGCTCGAGGAGTTGCTGGGAGTACCCGTCGGCGACGCCGTGGTCGAGGCCGCCGCGGCCCGGTAACTCCTCAACGCGGGCCCATCGAATCCGCATGCGTGGGCACGCGTCCATGGTCCGTGTTCGATATGCGCGGAGAGGTCGATGCACATGACGCAACTCTTCGGATGCCTCCTGACCGCCGGCTTCCTTGGAAGCGTCGTGTTCTGGGTCGGATGTCTCGCCGCGAAGAGCCGGGCGCAGGACGCCGACCCGCCGGCGGACGGCGATGGGGCGCGGACGGACGCCGCTCGCGACGCCGCCCAGCGCGACCGTATGCGCGAACGCCTGGAAGCTCTCGCCAAGGCCCCTCCTCCCGCCAACCTCCAGCCGATCGGCGCCATGTGCTATGAGCCCGTGATCCCGGCGGATCGCGCGGAGTACGTCTGCCCGATCTGCGGCGAGCGCACCGTCTACGGGCAGGCCCTGGCCGACCGGGTGCGGTTCGATCTCGCGGCCTGCCGGCGGCTTGTGGGCGAGGTCGAGGGCCTGAACGTGAGGCTCGATGAGTCGCAGTTCTGCAACCACTGCTCACCGGGCGTGAAGGAGCCGAAGCTCGTGCTCGAGGTGACGTACGAGGGCGACGCCGAGCCGACTCGCGTCGTGGGCGTGACGGAGCGCGAACTGGACCTCCTCGTTGAGTTCCTCTCCGGCTCCGACCGCCATACCGACGCGTACGACGCGGAGACGCCTCTGCGGGACTACGCCGACGAACTCGCCTGGGTGCTCGGGCTCGCTCCGGGCCACATGACGCGCGAGGACGCCAAGGCGCGGCTCGAGGCGCTGGCGGAGGGCCCCGCCCCGACCGAACTTGGCCCCGCGGCGATGTGCTACAGCCCCGTTGCGCT
>CAZCER010000814.1:0-524 GCA_964497385.1 uncultured Armatimonadia bacterium
CCCTCAAGCACGAGCAAAGCCCGCGCGTAATCGGTTCTGTCTCCGGTCTGCGCCAAGCACGTCCTCCGTCCGCGCGTCCGGTCGCTGGCCGATAGCGGAAGCCGCTCAGGGCGGCCGATTCGGTCGGCACTCATCGATTCCCGCTCCGGCTCCATCTTCCTCGCGCCGAAGCCGAGGCTCTCGCCGGTCCGCTCACTCGGCGGCGAGCACTCCCACGCGGACGGCCTGGAGCGTCGAGGCCGGCGTCGCATCAAAGCCGGACAGCACCACGGTCCCCGTCGCGTCCGGCGCGCCCGACAGGATCCCGCCGGGTTCGAGAGCCAACGAAGCCACCGCGGTGGACGAGACCCCCGTGAACGTCGCCCGCGCGGACGAAGCGAGAGCGCCGTCGCCGGGGAGCGAGAGAGTCACGCCTTGCGGGAAGAGCGTCTGGCCCGGGCCGACCACCGTGCAGCGGAGTTGGAACTGCTCCAAGCGCGTGACGGTCGCGATGCCGTCGTCGAACTCGAGCGCCGCGCCCGAGG
>CAZCER010000814.1:534-2108 GCA_964497385.1 uncultured Armatimonadia bacterium
GGACGGCTCCGCGCAGTTGGGGGAACGGTCGATTCCATCGGCAAATGCGGTAGAACCGGTCGTGCCGCCCGATTTACCGGGGGAGGAGGAAGGCGATCGGCGGTGGAAGAAGTGGATTCCCGACGGCGAGACGGTGGCGAGTTGCATCACCAGCGCCGTGCTCCACGCGTCGCTGCTGGTGATCCTGGCGCTGGCGATTGAGGCGGCGGGGCGAACCCGTTCGCCCGAGGGGGCCCGGACCGTGACGAGCATCGTGCCCTCACCGGTGACGACAACGGGATCCGGCAGATCCAGCGTCGTCGCGGTGGTCTCGGGGGTGGCCTGCGCCGCGAGGGCGCCGCTCGGCGAGGTGACCAGCATGAGAGAGCCGACGGGAACGCTGAGGGACCCGCGCGCCATCGAGACCGTGAACGCGCTGACCTCGGTGTCGGTCCCGGCGGCCTTGGTTGTGAGCGCGAGCGAGACGTCCACGGTGTCGGAGACGTTGCCCCCGGTTACGGTGAGGGTGACGGAATCCGACAGCGAGCCGGCGGACGCCGTGATGGCGGCCGAGCCCGCTCTGCGGCCCGTCACCACGCCCTGCGCGGTCACAGTGGCGACCGCCGCGTCCGAGGACGTCCAGGTGAAGGGCCCCGCGAAGCCTTCGACAGGGTCGCCCGTGGCCGTCGCGATGAGTTCGGCGTTGAGAGTGAGCGTCTCGCCCGCCTCGAGAGAGGCGTCGGCCGGTTGGTCCAGGCGCACGGCGTAGCCGGCCGGGACGACGGCTCCGAGCGTGACCTCGCCGGGCGTCACGACGATCGACTCGAACACATCGGAGAAGAAAAGCCCGGAGGCGGTCTCCTGCACGACCTGGAGATCGTAGACGCCGGGAGTGACGCCGGAGACGGCGTAATGCCCATTCGAATCCACGGTGGTCTGGTAGCCACCGCCGAGGCTCACCGTCGTCGAGCCGGTGGGCGCGGAGCCCAGGGTGGGGTCGGCCGCCGAAGAGAGGACGAAGTTGCTGCCTTGGACGGCGGCCCGGGAACGCGCCGAGGCGGCGTACACCCAGCCCTCCACGCCGGCGCCGGCGGCGCCGTCGCCACCCGGCTGAGACGCGCATCCGCCCCAGGCGAGAGCGACCACGCCGCAGGCGCCGGCCAGGCTGAGAAGCGCGAGCTGTCGGTGCATAGGGATCACCCCGTTCACCCCGGAGGGCAGGTTGTCGTTCGGCTCGGGCGGAGTGCGATCGGGCGCGCGCGGCCCCCGCTCGGGCGTCCACCGCCCACATGTTCGGGTGACCGAAGCAGCCTCCTCCGCGGCGGGCGACCGGGAACGGGAACGCCCGCCAAGCGTCGGTCTATAGTAGGGCCGCCCGCGGGTATACAACGGGTAGGCATGCTCGGCGCCGCGAGGAGGTGGACAGCGTGCAGTGTCCCTTCTGCTATGCGTGGATTGCGGAGGACGCGGAGGTCTGCCCGCGCTGCGAGCGGCGATTGTCCCCGTCGGCCGGAGAGGCGTCCGCCCTGTCCGCGGCTCGGGGCCGATCGGATTCCGTCCTCGCGGAATCGTTCGCGCCGACCGAAGACGTCGAG
>CAZCER010000815.1:0-2095 GCA_964497385.1 uncultured Armatimonadia bacterium
CGCGCGCGGGGTCGGCGCCCCGACGCTCGTGCCCGACGTGTGGTCGTTCGGCAGACGCATCACGATGAGCTGAGGCATCTCGCCCGCGCGCTCGAACTCCGCGAGTTCCGTGAGGAAACGCTCCGCCCTCTTCACGTCGGGGTAGGAGAGGTCCCACGGGCGGAAGAGCGGGTCGAAGTGCCCCTGGAGGGTGTCCACCTTTGTGCTCGACGGCTTCTCGGGCGAGGCCGACGCGTTGATGAACTCGCCGTAGCTGCGGTAGCTCACACCCGCCTCGCGCGCCATGTCCCAGAGGTACCCGCTCTTCGGAGTGGCGATCCTGAACTGGCCCTCCGCCGGGAACCCCAGACCCGCTCTGCGCCCGCTCTCCAGCGTCGCGTCGCCCTTCCCGCCGTAGTTCACCGGCCAGGTCCGCTCGACGAAGTCCGTCGCGTAGGCCCCCATCGTCCACTCGTGCCCGTCCGCTGAGACCTCGGATTCCACGTAGAAGTTGTCGAGCAGCACGAACTCCTCCGCGATCGCGTGGTGGTTCGGGGTTACCTCGCGCCCGAAGATGCAGAGGCTTGCGTCACCGTTTCCGCGCGGGTCGTCCCCGAGCACCTGGTCGTAGGTGCGGTTCTCCTTGATGATGTAGATGCAGTGCTTGATCGGGCTCGGGTCGCCCACCTTCGCGGGGATCGGGGAGCCCTCCGGTCGCGCGTCGAGATCCCGAGCGCCGGCCGTCGCGTCGAGCGGGGAGCACGCGTACGCCCTGGCCGACAGCGCTCCGAGTTCATCCGGAGTCGGGAACGCGAAGCGCGTGAGGGAGCCGATGAACATGGCCCCGAGGTACTGCTCGATGCCGGCGGGCTTGGGCGACTCGGGGCCACCGGGGTTCGGCTGTGAGCCGCCGCTCCCCTTGCCGTTGAGCACGTACACGGTCTCGCCATCGGGCGCCAGGCGGATCGAGGTGGGGTACCAGCCCAGAGGGATGTAGCCCAGGCCCTTCGCCTCGCCGGGCTCCGAGACGTCGATCAGCGCGCAGTTGTTGTTGTCCGCGTTCGCGATCAGCAGGATCGACGCGTCCGGCGTGATCGCAAGCGAGTTCGGCGTCGACCCCGGAGGCGCCGCCGCAAAGAGCGCCGACGAAATGGTCTCCGTCACCGCGCGCGAGGCGAGGTCGATCGCGCTGACGGTGTTCTCGTTCGCGTTCGAGACGAACAACCGGTCGCCGGTGGGGGAGAGGAGCATCTCCGACGGATGCTCACCCGTCGCGACGCGGTACTGCTCCGCCCCCGTCTCCGCATCGAGCGCCACGATCTCACCCCGCCCCCAGAGGCTCACGAAGACCGTCGCTTCGTCCGCCGAGAGCGCGCATTCGAAAGGCATCGAGCCTTCCGGAAGGTCCACCGTCAGCTCCGTCTCGCCCGCGGACGAGAGCCTCAGCACCTGGGCCCCCCGCTGCAGAACGACGAAGACGCGCTCATCGGCGTCGACGCACATGCCGGCCGGCACGTCGAGGCGATCGGGCTCCCCGACCTTGGCCGTGCGCAGCTCCTTCGACTCCGCCGTTGCGGGATCGAACGAGAAGAAGCGGACGATGTCGTCCACCCCGCCGCTCGCGCAGAGCCACGAGCCGTCCGCGCTCCACGCGAAGCCGCTCCAGCTCTTCGAGAGCGGCATCTCCGCGACGATGCGGTTCGACGCCGCGTCGTAGATCGCGATGACGTGCTTCCGGAAGCCGCAGTGCTGGATCGCGAGGTAGCGGCCCCCCGGATGCCACGCGGAGCGCACCGGGAGGTCTGAGGGAAGCGTCAACTGCTCCCCATGGGGATCGAGCGACCACCCGTTCGGGAGCAGGATCGAACCATCGTCCCGCTGGCCGGGCCACTCCTGAGCCGACGCGGTGGACAGAGAAGCAAGAAGCATGGCAGCGCTGATGACGACGATGAGCGAACGGCGCACGGTGTTCCTCCCGATCACGGCGCCCACCGGCCGGCCCCATCCCTCCGTAGCTTACCAGCCTTCGCGAGTCATGAGACGGCCATGCCGTTAGGGACAGGTTAGGGAACCGCCGCCGCTCCGACGCGCGCTACGTTCCTCCCGCCAGCGCCTC
>CAZCER010000816.1:0-2093 GCA_964497385.1 uncultured Armatimonadia bacterium
GCACATGGTGGCGCCGCCCGTGGATCCGCGCGCTCGCGCCAAGGGGGCGTCGACGCGCAGTGCGACCAAGAAGTCGAAGCAGCAGAAGAAGAAGAACAAGAAGTCGCGTCGGTAGCTAGGCGTGCGGCGCGGACAACCCGGAGGTGAAGGGCACGTGGTACGGATCAGGCTTCGCCGCACCGGCGCCAAGAACGCGGCAACGTTCAAGGTGATCGTGGCGGATGCTCGCTCGCCCAGAGACGGGCGGTTTCTCGAGGAGATCGGTCACTACAATCCTCGCGTCGATCCGCCGGAGGTCAGCATCAACGAGGAACTCGCGTTGAAGTGGCTCGCGAACGGCGCGCAGCCGACGGAGTCGGCTCGTGCCCTCCTTCGTCGCGTGGGCGTGATGGAGACCTTCGAGCGCGGTCGGGACGAGGCGCGTCAGGCCGAGAAGGCGGCTCCGGCGGCGGCGGACGCGTAGGGCGTCCTCGAGGTCGGCGGAGACGGCGAACGGAGAGTGACGACGTGAGGGAGCTAGTGGAGCATCTCGCGCGCGAGTTGGTGGACGATCCGGACGCGGTGAGCGTGACGGAGGATCGCCACGGTTCGAGCGTGACCTACGAGGTGCGCGTGGCTCCGGAGGACACGGGCAAGGTGATCGGCCGGCAGGGCCGGATGATCAACGCGATCCGCGCCCTGGTCAAGGCCGCGTCCGCGAAGACGAGGGACCGCACGCACGTGGAGGTCGTATCGTAGCTTCGACGCGCACGCTCCGCCGATCGGCGGCCGAGCGGTGAAGACGGGAAACCATGCAGATCATTAGGGACGTCCAGATCAAGTACGTCGTGACCGAGGAGCTGAAGTCGGAGCTGAGCCAGGAGGCTCGGCGGGCGCGCCAGAGCCTCGACACGCGCATCCAGCAGATCGACGTCGAGGGGCGTCGGGTCGTGGAGCGCATCCAGCGCGAGAACGTCGTGCAGGCGGGCCAGATTCGCGAGCAGATCGAGCAGGAGAAGCAGCAGCTCCTGCAGTACCGGCGCGAGATCGAACAGCGAGCGCGCGAGATCGACGGTCTGCAGCTCGGCGATGAGATCGTGCGCGGGCGGACTCAGGCTCTGGACGAGGTGAAGGAAGGCGACGCGGTCGACAAGCTGCTCGGGCCGCTGGAGATCGTCGTGAAGGCCGGGGTCATCACGGAGATCCGCGAGGCGACGCTCGAAGAGGGCGAAGCGCTCGAGGCCGCGGACAACGTGGTGCAGGGGCCGACGATCCTCACCCCCTCGTAGCGCGGCCTTCCACGAGAGAGACGCCATGCCTGCAGACCCGATCGACAGCGCCCCCGATCTCGCGGAGTGGTCCGTAACCATCGGCTTGGTGCGGGCCCCGCGGGGCCTCGACGGCGAGGTGCGGGTGAAGGTGCTGACCGACCGCGCGGAGCGGTTCGGGGCCCTCGACGAGGTGGCGGTCTTCCCCGTCAAGGGGGCCGGTCGGTTGGCGCGCGTGGTCGGCGTCGGCAGCGACCGGTCGGGCGTCTGCCTGCGGTTTGAGGGCGTGACGACGATCGAGGCGGCGGACGCGCTGCGCGGCGCGGAACTCCGGATCCGCGAGGACATGCGGTACCCGCTCGAAGAGGGCGCGTACTGGGTGGACGACCTCGTCGGACTGGAGATCGTGACAACGACGGGCGTCGCGCTCGGCAAGATCCGCGAGGTGTTGCAGTACCCGGCGAACGATGTGTACGTGACGGAGTCATGCCTCGTGCCGGCGCTGAAGGACCTGATCGTGTCGGTGGACGTCGAGGCGGGCAGGATGGTCGTGAAGCCGATGCCCGGCCTCGCCCCGGAACTCGGCGTCTAGGTCGGTCGGCGGAGCGCCATGCGGTATGACGTGTTGACAACTTTCCCGGAGATGTTCGAGGGGCCTCTCGAAGCGAGCATGCTTGGGCGGGCCCGACAACGCGGACTCGTCGACTGCCGGGTCCACAACATCCGGGACTGGACGACGGACAAGCACCACATCACCGACGACGCGCCGTTCGGCGGCGGGGTCGGGATGGTGATGAAGCCGGAGCCGATCGTTCGGGCCGTGGAGGCGCTGCAGGCGGAGGAGCC
>CAZCER010000817.1:0-2090 GCA_964497385.1 uncultured Armatimonadia bacterium
TGGCCGAGGAGGGCTACGGCGCCGTCCTCATCAACCAGCATCCGAACTTCCAGTGGATCACCGCGGGCTCCGACATGCAGGTCGTCACGGCGAGCCAGCGCGGCCCCGTCACCCTCGTGATCACCGCCGAGGGCGAGCGCCTGGCGGTCTGCCCGAACGACGAAGCCGTGCGCATGCGCGGCGAGGAACTCGGAGACATCGGCTACGAGGTCGTCGAGTACGAGTGGTTCGAGGACAAGCCGGGGCACACGGGCGCCGCCGAGGCGCTCGAGGGCGTCATCGGCGACCTGGGCAAGGTCGCCTCCGACTTCGACAGCCCTGTCGCCGAGAACCGCGCCGGCGACATCGCCGGGCTGCGCGCATCGCTCACCGAGCCGGAGATCAAGAAGCTCCGTTGGCTCGGCCGTGAGTGCTCCGAGGCGTGCGAGGTCGTCTGCCGCACGATGGACAAGGGGATGACCGAGAAGGAAGTCCAGGCCATGATCGCGGGCGAACTCATGGGCCGCGAGATCCAGCCTACCGTCCTCCTCATCGCGAGTGACGAGCGCCTGTACCAGTACCGCCACGCGATCGCGACCGATGAGACCTGCGACGAGTACGTGCAGGTGAACATCTGCGCCAAGAAGTGGGGCCTCATCATCGCGGTCACGCGGTACGTCTACTTCGGTGAGGTACCGGACGAACTCCAGGAGAAGCTCGAGGACTGCGCGACGGTCTGCGGCGCCTATCTGGAGGCCACCGTCCCGGGCGCGACGGCGGGCGAGATCCTCGCGGCCGGCGTCGAGGCTATGGGCGATTGCGGCTGGCCTGAGGAGTGGCGCCTGCACCATCAGGGCGGCTCCATCGGCTATGAGGAGCGCGACTGGGTCGCCTACCCCGGCGCGACGATGGTGGTCCAGCCAAACCAGGCGTTCGCGTGGAACCCGACCATCCAGGGCGCGAAGGTCGAGGACACCGTCCTCCTCCACGAGGACGGCACGCTCGAGAACGTGACCGACACGGGCGACTGGCCGACCATCGACGTCGAGGTCGGCGACCAGGTCTACAAAGCCCCCGCGATCCTCGAGCGGTAGGGCGAACTAGCCGGATCGAACCAGACGGGCCCGTGACCGGGAGGTCGCGGGCCCGTTCCGCATCCAAGTGCAAGCGGGCAAGATGCCCGCGCTCCGACCCGGTCACCAGGCTACGTGCGCGCCCTCGGGTTCGTCGGGCTCGGGCGGGTCGGGCGGTTCGGCCATCTCGCTCAAGACACTCAGCGCGCCTTCCATCTCGGCGCCCATAGCTTCCTTCAGCGCCTCGGTGACCGTGGCGACGTCCTCGGGTGTGGGGGCCCCGAAGACTTCCGTGAAGACGGCCAGTTCGTCGTGATCCGCAATCACGTTGACCTCCGCCCCGGAACCCGCCTCGCCCACCATGCCCGTGATCATGGCCTGAAGCGCGGGCCCCATCGCCGGGAGGACCCGCTTCGCCACCCACACCCACTCCGCCGCGTCCGCGAAGCCGTGAGCCTGCACGAGAACGCTGAGGTCCTCGGATGCGGAGGCCGCGTCAAAGAGGCTCCGGATCACGTCGTGCGGGACGCTCCGCAGGTCATCCAGATCCCCCGCGCCCCGCTCCTCGGCAATGCCGTCAAGCGTCTCCTCGATCGCTTCGTCGTCCATGCTCTCGAGGAACCGTGCGGCCTGCTCGACGGTGACGGTCTCCTCACCGGCCGGCTGCGTCCGCGGGGCCTCCCCGACCCAGACGTCCGGTGGGTCGGGCGGCTGAGGCATTTCCTTGCGGAAGAGCATCCCGAGTCTCATCAGGTCCGCCAGCGGGTTGGCCCCGGGTCCCGGCGTCTCCACGTAGCGGACCGAATCCACCACCTCCATGTCGGCGATGTCGATCTTGTAGACCGTCCCGCCCTCGATCACCAGGAGGTTCTCCCCATGGACGATCGCCGTCGCGGGAGGACCCCCCGGGCGCGGACCGCGTTGCCCGAGGGACTGGAGGAGCGCCATCTCCTCGGGGCCCATCGCTCCCTCGCCGGCGAGCAGCATCAGCATCGCCGGGTCGATGTCGTCATCGCCCAGAAGCAGGAAGGGAATCAG
>CAZCER010000818.1:0-2086 GCA_964497385.1 uncultured Armatimonadia bacterium
ACCGCTATTTCGTCGGCCATCTGCCGGTCTGCGCGCCGGAGTTGGTCTTCCACGAAGGCCAGTGGTACATGGCGGCCCTGAACCCCAACCTCGACGGCATCCGGATCATCCGGATCGAGTGGGCGCCGCAGCCTGACGTCGGTTAAGGACATTCCTCTAGGGAAGAGGACTGCGGGGCGACAGAGAGGTGCGTCCGATGAGACACGCGCGTCCGCGAAACCTAGGGATCCTTCTGCCGGTCCTTGGCGTGGTCGCCGCCGCCCCCCAGGCGGCCGCACAGCCCGCGCCGGATCCCCAGGCCATCCTCCGGTCGCTCATCGAGTACTGCGATGGCCTGGAGACGTGTCTGGTGGAGTACCGCGTTGCTTCCGATGTTCCGGAAGTCGTTGGCCTCGCGGACGCGGAGATCCACGTGCGACTCGCCTACCAGGCGCCTCGGACGTTCCGCGCCGAGTTCACGAGCGAACACGCTCACAGCGTCGTCGGTGTCAAGGACGACGTGTTCTACGGGTGCTCCAGCGCGGGGAATCGGTATGTGAACATCTCGCTCGCGGATGAGGAAGACTGGTGGTTCGCCGTCGAGAACGACGTTGAGGACGTCGCGCTGGGCGACCCGCTGCTCCTCCTGGCTCTGCTTGCGAGCGCGGAACGGCGCGCGGAGATGCTCGGACTCCCCGGCGGCATGGAGACCGCTGTGCGCGAAGACAGGGTCGGCGAAAGCCCGTGCCACGTGGTCCGAGTAGGCTCCGAGGCGAGCGACGTCTTCGAACTGTGGGTCGAGGCCGACGAGAGCCCCGTTCTGCGGTCGATTCGCATCACCGCCAACGCCGAGGACTACGGCGCCGAGGACGAAGACGACGGGCGCATCGTTCTGTTGGAGATCCTGTGTAAGCCGTGGGAGGAGTCGGCGGACCTGCCCGAACTGGCCGCGGAGTTTGTTCCGCCGGCGAACGCCGTGGAGGTCCCCGGCTTCAGCGTGAGCGCGGGCGACGTCGCCGCGCTCCTCGGGCAGCCGGCGCCCGACTTCTCGCTCCCGACGACAGACGGCCCAGCCGTCTCTCTCGCAGAACTCGCGGACGGCAAGGTCGTCGTCCTGGAGTTCATCTCGACCGGATGCGGGTTCTGCGCGGAGGCCGCGCCGCAAGTCGCCGCGGTCGCCAAGGCATTCGAGGGCAAGCCGGTTGCGTTCCAGACTATCGACCTCGGCGATGCGAAGGAAGACGTTCTTCGGTTCGCGGAGGCGTGCGGCCTCGAGACCGGCGCTGCGCTGGATTCGGACCGGGCCGTTGGTGAGCTGTACGTCGTTTCCACGACTCCCACGCTCGTCCTGATCGGGCTCGACGGGGCGGTCCAGGTCTATCACCAGGGCGCGCCGGATGACCTCGAGGCCGCGCTCTCCGACCAGATCACCCGGCTGCTCGCGGGCGAGGAACTGTGGCGGGAGTCGGGCCTTCTGGTCGGCGGCGGTTGAGGGTAGTCGGCGCGGCCCGCGTGACGGGCCGGTTCTTGCACGCCAACAAACCGGTTGACGCCGCGGCTCGGGCTGCCTGAGCATGTAGGCGCAGTGCACCAACCCTTTTGCGTTCCTCCCGGAAGGATGTCCGAATGCCACGTACCTCAGCACGACGCCGCGCCCTCACGCTCGCGGCGCTGTCCGCCACGCTTATCGGGACCCTCGGCGCGGCCCGCGCCCAGGATCCTGACCCGAAGGCTCTCCTCTCGGAGTTTTCCGCTCACCTTGCCGGTCTCGAGGCCTACCAGTACGAGTGCGTCTTCCACCCCGGCTACGCGGAACTCCGCGGTGAGGAAGCCAACGACGTGACCGCGACGATCGCGGTGCGGAAGCCCGGCGAGGCCCTCATGACCTTCACGGCCGGAGAGAAGATGGGTGTTGTTTGCGCCAACGCGGGGGGCGTCACGGTCTTCGACGGCGGTACGAACCGCTTCGTGGCCTCCGATCCCGTCGCTGAGGGGCAGCCGCTGGATGAAGCGCTCAGGGACGCGGGAATGCCCTATGTGACCCAGGGCGAGGCCGGCCTCCTCGGCGCGTTCCTCCTGTCCTCCGATCCCATGGGCGTCTTCGAGG
>CAZCER010000819.1:0-2074 GCA_964497385.1 uncultured Armatimonadia bacterium
GAGGAGGACTTCCTCGCCCTGACCACCGCCGCGGTGGAGGAGTTCCCGGGCCCCATCTCGGGCCGTCGCTCCATGGGCGCGAACCTCTACTTCCCGATCACCTACCAGCGGAGCTGCAAGGTCACGGTCGACAAGCCGAGCCTCTACTACCACGTCGGCTACCGGACCTATCCCGACGGCACGCAGGTCGAGACCTTCTCGATGGACCGCGTGCGCGAACTCCGCCCGGTCATCGACCAGGTGAACGCCGTGCTCGCGAGCCCGAACCAGCTTCTCGACAAGGAGTCCGAACTCGCGGACGCGATCTCGATCGAGCTTGAGCCCGGAGAGACCTTCCGCCAGCCGCTCGATTTCGGGCCGGCGGCGATCACCCGGCTCGAGGTGGACCTCGACGCCGACATCGACTGGCCCGAGACGGGCGCGACCGGCGACATGGTCGGCGGCGCCCCCGAACTCATCAAGGCGCTCCGCGGCGTCGTGTTTCAGGCCTACTGGGACGGCGAGGAGAGCCCGTCCGTCGAGTGCCCGCTCGGGGACTTCTTCGGCGCGACTCCGGGCCTCAACCCTGTCGAGACTCTCGCCTGCGGCATGACGCCCGATGGGCTCCTCTACTCCAACTGGTTCATGCCGTTCGAGCGCTCGGCGGAACTCGTGTTCACGAACCACTCCGACGAGACCGTGTCCTTCGCACTCTCGGGCGCGGGCAAGCAGATCGACTGGCCCGCCGAGGGCTATCTCCGCTTCCGCGCGGGTTGGTACAAGGAGTGGCTCCCGCAGGAGCCGGCGTGCGTGGACTGGCCGATGCTCGAGTGCACGGGCAAGGGGCGCTTCGTGGGCGTCATGCTCGGCATCGTGAACACCGGCAAGGGCTGGTGGGGCGAGGGTGACGAGAAGATCTACGTCGATGGAGAGACCTTCCCGAGCTACTTCGGCACGGGCTCCGAGGACTACTTCGGGTACGCCTGGTGCAGCCCACAGCTCTTCACCCACGCCTACCACGCGCAGCCGAACGTGACCGGTCCCGGGAACTTCGGCTACACGTCGGTCGAGCGTTTCCACCTCTTCGACGACATCCCGTTCCAGCGGAGCTTCAAGATCGACATCGAGAAGTGGCATCAGGTGGACCGCGAGTACTGCACGGTCGCCTGGTGGTACTCCACCCCCGACGGCACGGACTTCTACCCGCCGATCGAGGCGGACCAGCTCACGGTCCTGCCGCTCCCCGAGCCGTTTCGCGTCGAAGGCGCGCTCGAGGGCGAGAAGCTCGCGTCCTCGGTAACCGGCGGCAAGGCCGAGCTGCAGACCGGCGGCTGGGACAACATCTCCGATGAAGGTCAGCTCTGGTGGCAGGATCCCGCCGAGGGCGACTCCCTGACCCTCACCGTTCCGGTGGCGGAGGCCGGCGCGTACAAGCTAACCATCGGCCACTGCACCGCGAACGACTACGGCATCCATCAGCTCTACTGGGACGGCGAGAAGATCGGCGATCCGATCGACTGCTTCATCCCGCAGGGCGTCGTGTTCCAGCGCCTCGAACTCGGCGAGATCACCATCGACGAGGCCGGCGACCACGAACTGCGGATCGAGTGCGTCGGCCAGAACAAGGACGCGCTCCCGCGCCGCATGTTCGGGCTCGACTGGATCCTCTTGACGCCCGTCGGGTAGACGAGCGCCGCAAGCACACACGCACCGGCGGAGGGCGGGGTACGCGGAGACGCGGCCCCGCCCGTCTCGTTTGTTGGCGGCATCGGGCCCCCGGACGAGGCCGGGCGGCGGCTCCTCAAGGTTCGTCCCCTTGACGCGAGCGCATCGGTCGGCTAACTATGCCTCCGGCTGAGTGAAGCTTGGAGCAACCTTTCGCATGCCACATGAAGCGCGTTTCGTGACGAGAGTCGAGATCCGGGACTTGGCGGCCTTCGACGACCTCCGCATCGAACTCTCCCCGGGCGTGAACGCCGTGATCGGCGAAGCCGGGGTCGGAAAGTCCTTCCTTCTCCAGGCGATCTACGCCGCGGTGACGGCCCGGGAGGGCTTCCCCGCGCGCTACGACGGGCTCTTCCATCCGCAGGACCGC
>CAZCER010000820.1:0-2073 GCA_964497385.1 uncultured Armatimonadia bacterium
GGATCTGCCCGAACTGCAGGTCGCCGGCTTTCTCTGGGTCGCTCTGCTCTGGCTGGAGTACGAGCGGCAGCAGCGCGTGGTCATGGTCAAGGACGTCTGCGTCGACGCGCGCGCCCGCAGGCGGGGGATAGGTCGGATGCTCATGGAGAAGGCCGAGGCGTACGCTCGGGAGCACCGCGCCGGCAAGATGACGCTGCAGGTGACCTCAGGCAACGAGGCGGCGGTCGCCCTCTATGAGAGCCTCGGCTACCATGTCGAGCGTTACCAGATGGACAAAGCGCTCGAGTGAGCCTTGCGCAAACGGAGCAGTTCGCGTGGGGTTCGGAGGGCCCGCATGGGGAGGGACCCCAACCGGCCCCAGTCAGACCCATGTCTCGCAAAGGCTGGGCCGTGTTCGAGAGGTGCGGGGCCGGTTTGGGCCCAACGAAGCCCTGAGCCCCGCCGAATGGCCCAGTGCGGACCCTCCGTACACCATTTGCGAAAGGCTCAGTGGAGCGGCTCGCTACTGCTCGGGCGTCGTCAGCGCCTCCAGCAGCTCCGCAAGACGCGGCCGCGCCTCCTCGCGCGCGAGCCCCGCCTCCAGCAGCAAGAGCCCCTCGCGGCGCACGACGAGCACGGACCCGCGATACTTCAGTTCCGCGGAGAACGCCGGGAGTTGCTCCGCGCCGAGCGCGAGGGGCGACTCGTCCGCCGTCCCTTCCACCGCCCTGGCCCGGAGCGTCTCGACCACTCTCTCGAACCGGGCCTCGGCCTCCGTCGGGTCGTCCACGGGCGGCGCATAGGCCAGCCGGTAGGTCGCCCCCTCTTCTTCGGCGTCCGTGAGCGCGTAGGTGACGACAAAGAACGGAGGCATGTCCGCAAGCCCGAGGTAGGCCTCGGGGAAGTACGCCTGGGAGTTGGGCGCGAGATCCTCGACCGGGAAGCAGGCGAACTGCGGTGGGATCTCGTGCGGCTTGGGTATGGCCCCGGCGACGACGTCCGCGACCTTGCGCGCGGCCTCGAGGCCCTCAGGCGCCCGCGAGATGGACCGCACGAGGACGTAGTACCGATCGGCGAAGAACACGAGCATCCGCCGCTGGAGGTAGCCCTGAGCGCCGAGTTCGAGCGGCTCGATCCCGTCCGGCCGGCGCTGGGAGTACACCCCGAAAGCGCCGAGAGGGGTGGTCATGTCGAAGACGTCCAACTCGACGCGCCCTCCGAACCCGTCCGAGTAGACCGCCGCGACCGTGCTGCCCACTCCATGCGGGTAGTAGCTCTCCGCGTCGCCATTGATGTAGTCCGCCAGCTTCTCGCGCGGGTGCACCGTGGGCTCGGACTCAAGCGTCACCCCCTCGACGACGCCGGTGGCCGGGACCAACGCCACGAGCGCCTTGGCGGCCTCATCCAACTCGTCATCCTGGGCGACGGCTGGCACACAGAGTGAAACGAGGATCGCGACAGTGAGGCGACTGGGCATGGCTGAGACCTCCTACACGGCGAGCAGCGAGACGCTCGAGACGACGAAGCGGACGGCGATGGCAATCAGCGCAACGCCGCAGACGGCGAAGACCGCGCGCTGGAACTTCGGGCCCAGCAGGCGTCGTCCATTGAAGGACACCAGAGAGAACGCGCAGTTGCTGATGAGGTCGGTCGAGAGATGCACCACCATCAGGAGCAGGAACCCGATGAGA
This sequence comes from uncultured Armatimonadia bacterium, assembly GCA_964497385.1. Taxonomy (GTDB): domain Bacteria; phylum Armatimonadota; class Zipacnadia; order UBA1398; family UBA1398; genus CAZCER01. Next base: position 1,671 of record CAZCER010000820.1, read on the forward strand.
CCGTACTGATAGCTCTCGAGCACCAGAGCCGCGCCCACCGTGAACCACCACACGAGGAAGTACGGGTTGGTCAGCGTGAGGAGCGCTCCGCCGACGATCGGCGAGCGCTTCGAAGGCGCGGCCTCCGCATCGACCTCTCCGCGCAACGCTTTGAGCATCCCCACGCCCATCAGGGCGAGCACCACGGCTCCGGCAAGACCGATCGCCGCTCGCACCCAGCCGACGTCGGCCACCCAGCCCGCGCCGAGGAACAGAAGCACCATGACGAACACCTCGGCGAGCGCATGGCCCAGCGTGATGAGCGCTCCGGCGTGCGGGGACTCGCTGCCCTTCGCCACCGCGAACGCTACGACGGGGCCCGGCGCGAGCGCGCCCGAGAACGAGATCACGAAGACTCTGGCGA
>CAZCER010000821.1:0-2071 GCA_964497385.1 uncultured Armatimonadia bacterium
GGCGCGTTCGTCGCCTCGGAGACGGAACGCCTGGCGGCCCTCGTCGAAGGGCTCCGCGCCATTGAGGGCGTCCGGCTCTTCGGATCCGAAAGGCTGCCGCGCTACGGACTGGTGAGCTTCGGGGTGCGCGGCTGGACCGTCGAGGAGGCCGGCTTCGCGCTCGAGGCCTCGTTCGGGATCGTCTGCCGAACCGGCCTGCACTGCGCCCCCCTGATCCATGCCGGACTCGGCGCCGCCCCGGACGGCACGATCCGGCTGAGCCCGTCCGGCTTCACGTCCGAGGCCGACATCGAGCGCGCCTTGGCGGCCGTGCGCATGCTGGCGCGCTCATGACGATTGTGAAGTGCACGCCTCTCGAGGACTGCTTCGACGGTTCGCGAGTTCTTGAGTACGTCTTCGACGCCGCGTGGAGCGCCGAGTCGATCGAACGCCTCGCCGGCCTCGGCGAACTCCGTCGCCACCGCGACTTTCCGCGGCCGCTGTTCCAGCTCCGTACGCCGGGCGGTCTTGTCGTGAAAGGCGTCGAGGGGGAGGCGAAGTGCCGGGCCGTTCTCCCGCGTCGCGATCCCGAGGCCGAACGCGAGCGCTTCGAGAGGGCGTTCCCGCTTCCCTAACGCACACAACCTACCGGCCCCCGGCGCGGTCTGCTACAATGGCCGCGCCAAGATGTGGAGGGGTTAGCATGTCGTCCGCCTCCGGACAGCGTACGCAACTCGTGATCTTCGACCTCGGTGGAACCACGCTCCAGGACGATGGAGCGATCATGCGCACTTTTCTCGACGTCGCGGTGCATCACGGGCTCACGGCCGACGCCGACTACGTCGAGACGATGCAGGGCAAGACCAAACGCGAACTCTTCCACGCGCTCGCCGTCCAGAAGCACGCGGACGAGCCGGACGCGGCGGAGTATCTCGCGAACAAGGCCAATCGCCTCTATGAGGAGCGCCTCACGAAGCACTACTCCGAGGCCGACCTGGTCCTCATGCTCGGCACGATCGAAGCGTTCCAGTACCTGCGCGAGCACGGGATCAAGGTGGCCATCACGACGGGCTTCTGGCGCACCGTGCTCGACGTCATCCTCGAGCGCACGGGTCTCTCGAGCCTGGTCGACGCCTCGGTCGCCACCGATGAGGTCAGCCGCGGCAAGCCCGCTCCCTACATGATCTTCCGCGCGATGGAACTCTGCGACATTGCGAGCGTCCGCCGCGTGGCCTCGGTGGGAGACACGCCTCTCGACTGCATCGCGGGATGCAACGCCGGTTGCGGGACCGTGGTCGGCGTCCTGAGCGGCACTCACACCCGCGCCTCGCTCGAGAAGGTCCACCACAACCACATCATCGACTCGGCGGCTCGCGTCATCGAGCTGTTCGAGTCCGGACGGATGCCCTAGCGCCCGACGCGCGGGGCTCTGCAGGGAGCGATCGACACGGCATCCCGGGACTACTTCGACGGCATCTGGAAGTCGCTGACGGCGCCCATCGGTGAGGGTTCAGCCACCCCCCTCGCGCTTGCGTCCTACTCGAGCTGGATCTTCGTGGCCGCCTACGGAGTGCTCCGCGTCTGGACGGTGACGGACGCGACGCTGCTGGGGCCCGGTTCGGTGATGGGCGCCGTTCGCTTCACCGCCGTTCTGGGTCTGCCTCTCGCCCTCCTCGGCATGCTCACTGTCGCGATCGCCTTCGTCCGACGGGAGCCTCGGCTCTGGCTGGCGGTCGGGGCCTTCGGCGTCTGCGCGCTCATCCTCATCGTCTCCTACCTGGAACTCAGCGGCAAACTGGTGGGCATCCTGGCCGAGACCCTCCCCGGCATCCCCGAGTCCACCGGCGGCGCGCCGCCGGCCTGACCGCGCGCGCCCGCCGAGCCCGCCTTCGCGCCGGCCACGACCGCCTCGGGGCCGCGGACGGCGACGGAAGCGTCGTCGCTCACGGTTCAGGCGGTGAGGACCCGCTCGACGGCTTGGTGCGCACGATCCTCAGCCAACATACCTCGGACCTGAACTCCGACCGCGCGTTCGCCGACCTCAAGCGGCGCTTCCCGACCTGGGAGTCCGTCCTCGCCGCCGACGTCTCCG
>CAZCER010000822.1:0-1803 GCA_964497385.1 uncultured Armatimonadia bacterium
CCGGCGCCGCCGACCTCGGAGCGGAGCGCGCAGTCCAGCAAGTTGCGGGCGCCGATCTGCAGGGCATCGGCGAACTCGGCGACGCGCTCGACGGTGCGCGTGTCCATGACCTCGGTCACGACGGGCATGCCATGCGCCGCGCCGACGTCGCGGAGGATTCGGAGGCCCTCCTCGCCGAGGCCCTGGAAGGCGTAGGGCGAGGTCCTGGGTTTGTAGGCGCCGCCGCGGAGCATGCGGGCGCCGGAGGCTTTGACCGCGCCCGCGACGAGGTCGAGGGCCTCCTCGCTCTCGATGGCGCAAGGACCCGCGATGACGACGACGTCTCGGAGCCCGAAGGCGGCCGCCCCGACGCGGATCTGGGTCGTCAGGTCGGCCGCGGGCCGACGAGCGGCGAGTTTGTAGGGCTTGTCGATGCGGGCGACGTGGTCGACGCCGGGGAGGGCCTCGAAGACGGGGCGGAACTTGTGGGTCTCGTCGCCGATCACGGCGATCACGGTGAGGTTCACGCCGCGGATGGTGTGAGCCTGGAAGCCGTGCTGGCGCACCACCTCGATCGCGCCGTCGATCTCGGTTTCGACCGCGTGCGGCCGCATGACGATGACCATCGAGTTCACCTCCGGGGCGTTGAGTATACGGCCGGCGCACGGGCGTTGGGAAGGGACCGCCGAACCCGGCCGGAAGCAGTAGGGCGTCGGCGAAGGGAGTGCGGCATGCAACCGAAGAGCACGCGTAGGCAGTGGATCGCGGGGGCGGCGGTCGCCGGAGCGACAGGGCTCGCGGCGCGCGCCTCGATGGCGCAGGCGCGGGAGAGGGGCCCCGCACCGGTTCTCACGACGTACCAGTTGGGCCCGCAGATCTGGGTGAGGTCGAACGGGACGCCGCTCACCTGCTACCGGGCGCACCCGACGCAGAAGTACCCCTACATCTACCCGCTAACCGGTCCGGCGACGGGGCTCCCGGTGACGATCGAGTCGGGAGAGGAGTACCCGCATCACCGCTCGGTCATCCTGGCGTGCAGCGGGGTGAACGGCGCGGACTACTGGCAATCGGAGTATGACCGGGGACAGATTGTCTCCCTCGGCCCTTCGGTCACGGAAGGGACGACCTCGGAGCGAGTCGTGATCGCCGACGGCTGCGAGTGGCGCAACCCGGACGGGAACGTGGACTTCATGGACGCGCGAGCCTACACGGTCGCGACGCCCGCTCCCGGTCTCACCACGATCGAGGCCTCGATTCTCCTCGTCGCCCGGCGCGCGGTGACCATCGAGAAGACGAACCACTCGCTCTTCGCCCTGCGCGCCGCGCCGGACCTCTGCCCCAAGGGAGGCGGGAACCTCGTGGACTCGGAGGGGCGCGCGAGCGAAGCCGGGACGTTCGGGCAGCGCGCGGCGTGGTGCGCTTACCATGCACAGCGGGGCGACGTGGTCGAGGGGGTTGCGCTCATGGACCATCCCGCGAACCCATGGTCGCCGTGCACGTGGTTCACGCGGGACTACGGGTTCATCTCGCCCACCCCGATGAACTGGCTCGAGGCGCCGCTCGAGTTCGCGGAGGGCTCGGAGACGCGCCTGCGCTACCTGATCGCCGCGTTCGTGGGGACGCCCGCCGAAGCGAACCTGGGCGGCGTGTTCGCCGAGTGGACGGCCTGATGATCTTCGCGCGAATCGAGAAGTACGCATGGTTGCTCTCGGAGGGGCCGCATGGGGAGGGTCCCGCCTGCCCTGAGCCGGGCGGCGCTGTTCAGCCGACCGTGGCGAAGGGCGGTGCGGGAGGGACCCCAACCGGCCCATTGCATGGAGCGAT
>CAZCER010000822.1:1813-2067 GCA_964497385.1 uncultured Armatimonadia bacterium
CGCGAGGGAGCGTGGGCCGGCCGCCTGGAAGCAGGGCCGGTGGCGTGGGTGGCGCGGGTTGGGCCCCAAACCGGCCCATTGCATGGAGCGATGTGCCTCCGGCTCCACGTGCTGTACCGGCGTATAGAGTGGGGGCCGGTTTGGGGCCCACCGAAGGCCTGAGCCCCGCCGAAGGGCCCAATGCGGCCCCTCCGAACACCACTTGTGAGAGGCTCACCAGCCACCGAGGGGTGATCCGCAGACGTTCGCATCAT
>CAZCER010000823.1:0-2065 GCA_964497385.1 uncultured Armatimonadia bacterium
GCAGCTTCTCCGTGTCCGCGAAGTGGAGGCCCGTCGTCGGCTCGTCGAGCACATAGAGGGTGCTTCCGGTGGAGCGTTTGGAGAGTTCCTTCGCGAGCTTCACGCGCTGGGCCTCACCGCCCGAGAGCGTCGTCGCGGCTTGCCCCAGTTGGATGTAGCCGAGGCCCACCTGCTGGAGGACCGTCAAGTGGCGGTGGATGCGCGGCATGTTCGCGAACAGCTCGGCGGCCTCGTCCACGGTCATCCGAAGCACATCCGCGATCGACTTGCCCTTGAGGCGCACGCCGAGCGTCTCGCGGCTGAAACGGGCCCCGCCGCACGCCTCGCACGTGACGAAGACGTCGGGCAGGAAGAGCATCTCGATCTTGATGACTCCGTCGCCCTTGCAGGCTTCACAGCGTCCGCCCGCCACGTTGAAGCTGAAACGGCCCGGCTTGTAGCCTCGGAGCCGCGATTCGGGGAGCTGAGCGAACACCTCGCGGATCGGCCCCCACATTCCGACGTACGTAGCCGGGTTTGATCGCGGGGTGCGCCCGATCGGGTCTTGATCGATCGCGATGACCTTGTCGAGCGCCTCCCAGCCCTCGAGCGAGTCATAGTCCCCTGGGCGGACGGCCGCCCGGTGCAGCCGCAGGCGCAGGGCAGGCAGCAGCGTCTCGTTCACGAGAGTGGACTTGCCCGATCCCGAGACGCCGGTGACGCACGTGAGAAGCCCGATGGGGAACCGCGCATCGACGCCGCGCAGGTTGTGCTGCCGGGCCCCGCGGACTTCCAGAAACCCGCGGTCCGGACTGCGGCGGCTTCGGCGCGGCATCATGCGGACGCGGCCCGAAAGATAGGCGCCGGTCAGGGAGTCGGGGCTCTCCATGACCTCGTGGGGCGGCCCCGAGGCGACGATCTCGCCGCCCAACCGACCCGCTCCGGGACCGAAGTCGACGATGTGGTCGGCCGCGAGCATGGTCTCGGCGTCGTGTTCGACGACGACCACGGTGTTCCCGAGATCGCGCAGGCGCTCGAGGGTGCTCAGGAGCTTCCGGTTGTCCCGCGCGTGCAGCCCGATGGAAGGCTCGTCGAGGATGTAGAGCACCCCCACCAGGTGGCTGCCGATCTGGGTGGCGAGACGGATTCGCTGAGCCTCGCCGCCCGAGAGGGTGGGGGCCGCGCGATCGAGGGTCAGGTAGCCTAGGCCCACGTCGACAAGGAACCGGAGGCGCTCCAGAACTTCCCGCACCATGCGTCCGCCGATTCGTCGCGCGCGTTCGTCCAGACGCTCGAGCGCCTCCCGCATCCACGCCTCACACTGCGCGACCGGCATGCGGTTGACCTCGACAATGGACTTCCCGGCGAACAGCACCGCCGCGCTCTCTGGACGCAGGCGTCCACCACCGCACCGGGTGCAGGGCGTTCGCGCAAGGTACTCGTCGTAGCGACCCATCTGGTCCTCGTCCTCGGCCTCCGCGTACCGCTTCTCGGCCAGGTGCAGGACGCCCTCGTAGCGCTTGTCGTAGCTGTAGCGGCGCTTTCCGCCCGAGTAGCGGTACACGAATCGAATCGGCTCCGGATGGCCGTGCAGGACCTTCTCCTGCACCGGGCGCGGCAGTTCGCGAAACGGGAGGTCGAGATCGACTCCGAACTCCCGCTCGAAGGCCTCGAGGACGTGGCGGGTCCAGACGCTTGCGGGGTTGCCGAGGAGAGGAATCGCGCCCTCGCGCAGCGAGAGATCCGGCGCCGTGACCACAAGCGACTCATCCATGTCGAGAGTCATGCCCAGGCCGCCGCAGGCCGGACACATCCCTTGCGGCGAGTTGAAGCTGAACATCTGAGGCTCGAGCTTCTCGAAGGAGACGCCGCACTCGACGCACGCGGCCTTCTGGCTCAGCAGCAGGTCGCCCTCGCCGACGACCTCGACCACCGCGGCGCCGTCGCCTTTCGCGACGGCCATCTCCATCGACTCCGTGAGGCGTGAGCGCACGCGCTCGCCGACCACCAGCCGGTCGATGACGATCTCCACGGTGTGCTTGCGGCGCTTGTCCAGCCGGATGCTCTCGTCGAGATCCACGACCTC
>CAZCER010000824.1:0-2058 GCA_964497385.1 uncultured Armatimonadia bacterium
TGCCTATCCACAACCTGCTCGGTGCGGGCTTCATACTGGCTCGTACTCCCTCCAGGATTGGCTTCTTGACAAACATACAGCGCACTGGACTAGTTCGGCCTGATTCTGGCACAACCGCGCCCGTCCGGCAAGTCTCTCGGCGCGTCAGGCCCGCTCCACGGCAACGGCGACGCCCGAGCGCGTGCCCCGGAGGGGGCTCGGGTCATCCAGCAGGCGCCCGATCACGTTCACCGCGCTCGCGGGACGGATCTCCCCCGGGGCGCTCGCGGGGGTCATCCCGTAGAAGATGCAGAAAGCGCTCCCGGGCGGCCAGTAGCCCAGAGCCCCGAGTTCCACGACCTCGGCCGCCGTCTCGTCCAAGTCGGCCGTGACGGGCGCGTCGAAGTAGATCTCGTCGCCCCAAGTCGCCGCCGAGACGCTCAACGGGAGGACGTCAAGGATCGCCAGGGCCGTCGGCGTATCGTTCAGCTCCGCCGCGTAGGGCGTTCCCGCAACCGTGATCGTGATCGGAGTTGGCAAGTTGCGCTCGCCTCCGGTCCGTGCTAACGCGGCTCGATCTCGACGCCCGGCGTTCCCTCGACCAGCCAACGCACCAGACCCAGAAGAAGGTCGGACTCCTGGCGCGTCAGGGTCGTGTTGTCCTCGGCGCCGGCGAAGCCGAAGCCGATGCCGCAGAGCACCACACGCCCCGCGACGTACTCCGACGCCACCGCGACAACCGCGTCCGTATTGCCGGGCGGGTCGTCCTCGAGCAGCGCGATGTCGGCCGTATTCGGCTGGATCAAGGCGTGGTCCTCGTTCGTGGTCTGGGCCTGAGGACCGATGTTCAGATAGGCCGCCGCCGGGTGGTTCGGGTCCGCGATCCGCACTTCCTGGCACTTCGAGCGTTCCGCGGCCGCCCCGGTCGCCACCCTCAGGAAGATGTCGGGCATGCCGGCGTGCCCGGTCGCGTTGTGCAGAAGCAGAACCCGCCCGCCCGCCGCCGCCCACTCGCGGATCCGCAGCGAGGTTTCCTCATCGAAGACCTCAGGATCGAACGGGTCCTGGATCACCAGAAGGTCCGCGAGGTCAAGCTGCTTCGGGTCGAGACGGTCGGAGTAGACCACCTCGACGCTCCCGCCGATCCCCCTGCGGATCTCGTTCCCGAGCGTGCGCGCCCCGCGGCCCTGGTCGTAGATGAGCGCATCGAGTCGCCCGGCGCGCACGCGCGCATCCGCCGCGAGCTGCGCCTCCTGCGTCGTGAGGACCGTAAGCGCGGGACCGCCGCGATGGATGCCGCCATCGTCCGGAGCGCCGCTCGCGCTCGAAAAACTGAGTCGCCATCGGCCAGCGGGGAGTTCCACATCGGCCTCACCCACGCCGGCCTCGATGCGAAGCGTTCCCACCTCGCGCTCGGCGTCCTGGTCGAGTGAGAGAGCCCGGACCTGAAGGTCGGCGGAGGCCACCGTCGGCATCGTGACTTTCACCCGGATCGGCTGGTTCTGCTCATAAGCGTTCGGCTGCACCTCGGGATACGGCTCCGGCGGGAGCGCCACCTGAATGGGAGTCTCATAGGCTCGTACGGCCGGAGCCGAGAACGCGCCTTGCCCCAGAGCCAGGCCGAGGTCGCGCGTCAGCGCAGGCTCGAACGCATAGAGCGCCAGGCCGTCGCAGCGCGCGCCGCGGATCGTGTTGAGTTCCGACAGAAGCGCAAGGGGGTCAACCGGAAGGCTGCTCGTCGCGTCGAGCGGCAGGCGCTCCGGCACCACCAGCGCCCGTCCACGCACCTGCGTGTGGAGACTGCGGAGCTTCACCTGCACATCGCCAATCAGCTCCCGGTAGTACACCGGACACAGCATGTCGACGCACCCGGCCGCAAGCCACGCCTCCACGTCTTGCCCCACCGCCTGACGGGCGTTGCGCACATGACCGAAATGCGTCACAGCGACCACGGCGCCCGGCCTCGCGGCGCGGACGGCGGCCGAGAGACGTTCCAGCGCCGCTGTGACCTGGTGCGCGCGGAAGCCCTCGTACGCCAGCACCGGGTGCCCGCCGATGGGGGGCCACGACGCGCTCGCC
>CAZCER010000825.1:0-2056 GCA_964497385.1 uncultured Armatimonadia bacterium
GAGCATGCGCGCACCCCCTCCTCAGTAACTGGCGCTGGCTCGCCGTCCGCCTTCACGATGCACGCGGGGTTCCACAGGCGTCCTCCGTTCGCGAGCGCCATGTAGGCCCTTGCGAGTTCCCAGAGGGTCACTTCACCCCCGCCGAGCACAACCCCCAGCCCGTAGTAGTCCGCCTCACGGTCGAGCGACTCGAAGCCGAAACCGTGCAGCGTCTCGAGCACCGCCGGCACGCCGACCTCCGACGCCACTCGGCACGCCGGGACGTTCAGCGAGTTCGCGAGCGCCGATCGGAGCAGCACCGGCCCATGGAACGCCTCCGAGTAGTTCTCAGGCTCGTAGGCCCACTCGGACCCCATCGGGTACGAGGTCGGGACGTCTGCCAGAACGGAGGCTGCGGTGAACCCGCTCTCCAGCGCGAGCGCGTAGACGAAGGGCTTCAGCGTGGAGCCCGGTTGGCGCAGAGCCTGGACCCCGTCCACTTGACCCGAATGCTCGACATCGTAGTAGGAGGCCGACCCGACGTAGGCGAGCACCTCGCGACGACGGTTGTCGAGGACAATGGCCGCGGCGTTTGTCACATCGCGGTCGCGAAGGTCGGCGGCAACCACTCGCACCTGTTCGGCGGCCATCCGCTGCACGTCCGCGTCCAGGGTGAGGGCGATCTCCGAGACCCCCGATGGAGCCTCCGCCAGCGCACGGAACATCATGTGGTAGGCGCCGAGGTCGTCGTCGGAGGGGGTGAGTTCCAGGCGGCTCTTGGCGGCGAGTTGGGCCTCCTCCACCGTGGCCCGTCGGGTGCGCACCATGCGCCGAAGCACGTACTGACGGCGCGACTCCGCGCGCTCCGGCCCGACTCGCGGGTCGTTCCGAACCGGGTCCTCGGGGATCCCCGCGAGAAGCGCGGCCTGGGCGAGACTGAGGTCGGCGGGATCCTGCCCGAAGAAAGCGCGGGAGGCCGCGCCGACGCCGACGAGGTTCCCGCCCATTGGCACTCGGTTGAGGTACGCCTCGAGAATCTCCCGTTTGGTCATCCCGGCTTCGAGACGCCACGCCGTGTGCATTTCGAGGACCTTGCTCAGCGGCGTGCGCTCGCGGGGATGAAGGAGTCGGGCGAGTTGCATGGTCAGGGTCGATCCGCCCGAGACCACGCGCCGCGCCCAGAGGTTCTGGCCCGCCGCGCGCGCGAGTGCGAGGCAGTCCACCCCGCCGTGCATGTAGAAGCGCTCATCCTCGGCCGCGACGAACGCGTCGAGGAGATGCTCGGAAACGTCAGGCAGCGTGACGGGCTGGCAGGCGCTCTCCCCGCCGGCAAGCACCGCGCCAACCGGCTCACCGTCGCGATCGGTGAAGCGCACGAGCCGCCCGCCTTGGTCCTCAAGATCCTCACGGTGAATGGGAGCGACCACGGCGGAGAGGCGGAAGAGCAAGTACGGGGCCAAGGCAGCAGCCAACAGCATGAAGCCGCGGCGCCTGCGCCGCAGCCTCACGGTGCTCGCCCGTACCGCAGTCGGACTATCCATCGGCCGTCCCCCGTCGCGCTTCGTTGTCAGGACGCGACCACGCGAACCCGTTCAGACTTCGTGGAGCCGAACTCCTCGGGCTCGTACATCCGATAGACGCGCGTGGGCGGGTACGTGAAGTCGCCCGGGTTCGTGGCCTGGAGGAGATACTCGTACTCATAGACGCCGGCGTCGAGAGTCCGCGCGAAGAGGGCGACGTGGTCGCGGCGGAACTCCGTGTGCTCGAACGGCGTCCAGTTCCAGCCCCAGTCCAGCCAGGGCTCTTCCTCCATCCCCTCATCCCACTGCGGCGTTGTCGCGAAGCTTGCGTCGATTGTCTCGAGACCGGCCGGAACGGGGGCTTCGACCACCACGTCGTCCGCGCGCTGCGGAGCGTTGATCGTCAGCTTCACGCGGACCACGTCGCCGACGCGGACGGAGGCGTCCGGCCCGTCGACGGGTTTGTCGGTCCGGCGGTTGGTCATCTCGCGCTCGATGAAGAAGCCCTGGCTCCTCGGCGGCTGCTCGCCCTTCGGGACGTAGGTGAACTCCACGGT
>CAZCER010000826.1:0-2056 GCA_964497385.1 uncultured Armatimonadia bacterium
GGCGGGGAAGTGGCGCTGCAGGAACTCGCGGAGCCTCACAGAGGCGGGATCTGTGCAGCGGTCCAGCGTGACCTTCTCCGCGAGGCGCCTGTGGATGGCGGCGCTGAACGGCCGCCCTTTGCTTCGGAGCACTGCCTGCATCGCCTCTTTGGGGCGCAGCGGCTTGCCAGTGGTCTCATCGAGTGCGTAACCCATCATCTCGACGAGCAGCCTCGCTTCGCCCGACTCACACCCGAGCGCCTCGTCAACGTGCGGGCTGTTCGCCCAGACCCATGACTCGACTTCGGGATCGATGCAGATCACCTCGGCTCGGGCGCCCCAGCCGGATCGCGGGAGTCCTTCTCGGATCTCGGCTGCGAGTTCGTTGGCCGTGCGCGCCTCGCCGCCGGAGCCTTCCCAGTCGAAGACGACGAGCCCCGCCGAGTAGTCGTCGGACAGGCGAGACAGTCGGCGTACAGCATCGGTTCGGACCCCGGGGTCGTGCCCAGGATGCTCGACGAAGTCACACGTAACGGCCCGGATGCCCAGCGATGGGCGGCGGTGAGTGACCAGCGTCTCGATGACGCCGCTGATGGTCCTGCAGGCCGCGAGGGCGACCAGGTCCTTCGCCATGCCCCAGCCAACCCCAATCGCCTCAGAGGATTCCCGCCGCGTGGAGGTCGGCCACGCGCATCGTCTCGCGCCAGTGCTCCAGACCGGGGTGCTCCTCACCGCCGACGATGTCCGTCGCACCGTCCTCGTCACTTCGGAAGCAGAGGACCTCGGACAGCTTGGCGAGAGACAGCAGGGCGGGCGAGTGCGTCGCCAGGAGCACCTGTGAGTGCCACATGGAGCTGAGGCTCTCGTAGACGCCCTGCATGGCGCGAGGGTGAATGCCGTTCTCGGGCTCCTCGATCAAGTACACGCCACCCGGCGGCGCCGAATACGCTAGGAGCGTCAGCGCGATGAACCGGAGCGTTCCGTCGGATACGAGCCAAACGGGCACTTCCAGGCCAGAGCGGTAGCTGATGTGGAGGTAACGCGCGCGGTCCCACTCCTGGGCTCTGCCCCTGACCTCGCTGAGATCATCGCCGAGGTAGAAACGAAGGTGATCAAGCCACTGGCCGTACTGGCGCGGGTCTCGCTCGCGCAGATCCTCGGCCACCCACGGCAGGTTGCCACCGTTGTCGGCGAACTCGCCGCGGGCGAGCGCCGGGCTTGGGCGCCGCATCGCGGCTACGTCAAGCTGGATCCAGTGGATGCCATCCTTGAGTTCGGACCGCACCCACTTCGCGGCCGCGTAGCGGTCCTCCCCGGAGTCGTCCGCCTCCGGCAAGAATGTGAGCGCCGCGCGCATGCGGCCCACTGACGTCACCTGGTTCCAGGAGCGTCCGTTCGTCTTGTCGGGCGGACGCCACTGGAAGAAGTCCTTTCCGGAGTCGCGCGTCTTGGACACGACCTTCATGCGTCCCGCGCGGCCCTTGCGGCTGTCGGCCTGGAGCATGCTCTCCGGGTCAGGCCACAGGTCGGGGAAGAGCGTGCGCTCCGAGCGGTCGAGCATCCCGGTCGACTCCCCGGACGGGTAGAAGTAGAGCGCTTCGGCCGCGATGCTGGGCTTCTCGTCGACGCCACCGATCGCCAGCTCGTAGCGGAACAGCGGGGCCTCCGCCCAAGGAGTCAGTTCCGGAGGTGATCTCAGCTCGACAGCAAGCTGGAACTCGGAGCCCTCTTGCCGCCAGAGGAGTTCGCGCAAGTCCCGGCAGCGGTCGCCGATCGCCTCCTCGACGCCCTTCTCACGTGGCTTCAGGACATCGCTGACAAGACGTAGCGCATCTAGGAAGGTGCTCTTCCCACTGCCGTTGGGGCCGACCAGCAGGCGGAAGCGGTCGAGTGGCTGCGAGACGGACCTCAGACAGCGGTAGCGGACGGCCTCGACGCGCGCGATCACGGGCTCTCACCTCCCCTATCGCCGGGCTTGGTCGAAGGTTACCGCTCCATCTCCCCGCAGGCAAGCCCCTCCTACACCCACACCGTGTACGTCGCAACGCCCTTCCACATGCCGTACAGCGACCAGAGG
>CAZCER010000827.1:0-2052 GCA_964497385.1 uncultured Armatimonadia bacterium
TTTCAGCATCGCCGAGCGCATTCACGGTTACGTCGTCTGGACGTTCGGCAGCTTTAGCGGGGTGGATTGGGGCCAAATGCGCGTGCTCGCTCCCGTCGTGCTCGCGGGGCTTGCGGTGGCCGCGGGGTGCGTGAAGTCGCTCAATGCGCTTCTCCTCGGCGAGAACTACGCCCGCTCCATGGGCCTCTCAATCGGGCGCACGCGCCTCGCGATCGTCGCCAGCACCTCCCTGCTCGCGGGGGTCGTAACCGCCTTCTGCGGCCCCATCGGGTTTCTGGGCATCGCCGTGCCGCATCTCGCGCGCGGGCTCCTCGGAACCTCCGACCACCGGGTGCTCGTGCCGTGCACAATGCTCACCGGGGCAGGCATCGCGCTTCTCGCCGACCTTGTCGCCCAGCTTCCGGGCGCGGACGCGGTGCTGCCGCTGAACTCCGTTACCGCGCTGCTGGGGGCGCCGGTCGTGGTCGGCGTCATTCTGAGGCAGCGCAGCCTGAAGGCGGCGCTGTGACCATGGCGACGCCCCGCCCCGACCGCCCGACTCGGCTTCTCGAGGTCAGAGACCTGACCGTCGGCTACCGGCATGGGCGGCGCTCCACGAACGTGGTGGCGGAGGGTCTCTCGATGCACGTCGAGAGAGGCGACTTCGTCTGCCTGGTGGGGCCGAACGGGGCGGGGAAGTCCACGCTGCTTCGCACCATCGCCGGCATGCAGGCGCCGCTCGCCGGCGCCGTGCTCCTGGAGGGGCGGCCGGTCCACACGATGCGACCGGCCGAACTCGCCCGTCGCGTGAGCGTGGTCCTGACAGACCGCGTGGCGTGCGGCGCGATGTCCGTCTACGCGATGGTGGCGCTCGGCCGACACCCCTATACCGGTTGGACCGGCGCCCTCAGCTCAGCCGACGAGGAAGCCGTCCGCTGGGCGCTGGAGGCGGTCGACGCCGCGGCTCTCGCCGCGCGACCGATGGTGGAACTGTCCGACGGCGAGGCGCAGAAAGCGCTGATCGCTCGGGCGCTGGCGCAACAGCCGGAACTTATGGTGCTCGACGAGCCCACCGCGTTCCTCGACCTTCCCCGCCGCGTCGAGCTGATGGCGCTCCTGCGTCGTTTGGCGCGCGAGACAGGGCGCTCCTTCCTGCTCTCCACCCACGACCTCGACCTCGCGCTCCGGTCGGCCGATCGAATCTGGCTGCTGCGCGCCGGCGGCGGCCTCCGCTCCGGGGCTCCGGAGGACCTGGTTCTGAACGGAGCTTTCGCGAGGACCTTCGAGCGTGAGGGGGTCGCGTTTGACCAGGCGACCGGCAGTTTCAGCCTGCGCTCCGCACGGCTCGGAGCGGCCTCGGTGCCGAGCGGGGGGCCTGCGGCGGACTGGGCCGCGCGGGCCCTTGAACGCGAGGGCTATGAGGTGGCTCGCGACGCGCGGGACGCGGAGGTGCGGGTGGAGGTGACGGACGCCGGCGAGTGGCTGGTCTCGACCGCCGAAGGGGAGTCGACGCATCGCTCGATCGAGGCTCTGGTTCGGGCTCTCCGGGAGGTCCATACAAGCGCGCCCACCCGCCGGACCAAGTGACCGGTGGGTGGGCTGAGCGCTGATGAAGGGCCCCGGCCCCTTGGCTTCACGCGATCCGCGCCGATGGACCACGCGGGCGTCCGGGCCCCCGGGGCCGCTAACTGGGTTGCTGGGCGCCAACCGGCTCCTCGTCGGCGCGCGCCTCGTAGAGGTCGGACACGATGCGGTAGCCGTTTCGGCCTTCGGAGACGCCCAGGCGCACATTGAGGTCATCGTCGACGACGAAGCCGCTGTAGCCGTCGTTGCGGTACGCCAGGGTCCGCTTCCCCGTCGCCAGATCGACCCGGTAGAGGTCCTGATACGGACGCTCATCGGAGCTGACCGCGACCTTCACCTCGTTGGGGCGCTTGGGACTGACCTTCACCACGCTGGCGTCCGAATCGGGCAGATCGTACACGGCCGCATCGGAACCCGAGACGACATCGACCGCACGGACCTCACGCTTGCCGTTCTCGTCCGCATCGACCGAGTACAGGACATGCTTGC
>CAZCER010000828.1:0-2051 GCA_964497385.1 uncultured Armatimonadia bacterium
GGTGATCCGCTGTTGCATGGACCAGACCGGCATGGGCGAGAAGCCGGTCCAGGATGCGCGCCCGCGCAAGGCAAGAGGCTGCGACCTCGCGTTCGACGCGCCACACGAGGTGCCCATGAGCGGGGCTCTTCCCGATGGGTCGCTCGACTCGGCGGTGGTGCGCGTCGCGTCGATCGTGCCCTTCATCGTGAAGAAGGCGATGGCGATGGAGTCGCGCCTCAAGGAGAAGGACGCCTACGACATCCACTACTGCCTGCGCTTCTACCCCGGCGGGACGCCGGCCATTGCCGCGGAGTTCCGGCCACTCGCCAAGCGCGGCCTGGTGACCGAGGCTCTTGGGCATCTGGCTGAGAGGTTCGCCTCGCCTGACCACGTCGGACCGCGTCATGTCGCGCGGTTCCTCGAGGCCCGCGACTCCGAGGAGCGGGCGCTCGTTCTGCGCGACGCCTACGAGCGGGTGCGGGCGCTGCTCGATGCGCTGGGGTGGAAGTAGGGCGACGGGCAGCGTCGGCGCGCCCCGGGGACGGGCCGGCTACCCGAGATGCGCAGGAGCGGAATGCCCTGCAGCGTACCTGCGAGTCAGGGACGACTCGCCCACCCGAGCCTGGCTCACCGTCTCCCGCTCATCCCGAGTTCGGCGGCGGGGTGTGCCGCCGAGCATCGAGGGGCGAGCGGGAGCGAAGTCCTATGGCAGCGGGAGTTCCTCGGGGAGGTCCTGGATGAGGCGGACCTCGGCGGAGGCGGTCGCGGGCTGAGCGGTGATGAGCGTTGCCTCGTCGTCGCCAGCGATGGGAAGGTCCGGGACGGGCGGGCAGAGGCGGCGCTCGCCCTGCGTGGCCGGGATGACGTAGGGCGCTTCGCCGGGGAAGTAGACGAGGCGCTCACCCTCGGCGATGGTGGCGGAGAACTCGATGGATCGCCCGTCGAGCGCGAGGAGTGGGTTCACGATCGCGGCCTGGTCGAGTTCGGCGAGGGCGCGGACGTCGTCGATCCAGCAGGTGACCGTCGTCTCGGCCGGGAGGCCGTTGTAGTAGAAGAGGAGCTGGGTGATCCGGCTGTAGTCGATAGGCAAGGGTGAGGGCCCCTCGGGGCGGAGGAGCTGGAAGTAGCGCCACTCGGTGAAGTCGTTCGTGATGTAGTAGTCGGTCGCGCCGCCGTTGTCGCGGATCTGGAGCTTGAAGGCGCCGCCGCCGCCGTCGCCCTTGAGCCAGAAGCCGATCCCCTTGTGGAACGAGAGGTCGAGCGGCTCGGGGAAGGCCTTCGCGATGTAGGACCAGCCACCGCTGTCGGGGCGGCTGCTCGTAGCCGTGAGCTGCCCGCAGCGGCCGCCGTCCACCCCCTCACCATTCACGACCTGGAAGCTCTGCGTGACCCCCTCGTTCGTGCCTTGGCCTTGGTAGAGAGAGGCATCCTCGAAGTCCTCGAGCAGAACGGAGCCCTCGCCCTTGTAGGCGGGACCGGGTCGGGTCAGGCCTCCGCAACGGATCTGGATGCCGAGCCGGGCGCCCTCGCCGAGGGGCTCGACCGGAAGGCGCACGCCGCCCGCTCCGAGGTCGGCCACGGCCTGCCAGTCACTGAACTCGGTGCGTCGGAGCCGCAGCGGGTCATGCAGAAGGCGGTACTCGCGGCCGGGCTCGCGGAGAAGAGCCTTGGTCTCGGCGGAGATCCGACCCGATAGCCTGAGCTTCTCGTAAGTCTCCACAAGATCGAAGACCGCGGGCATCTCGGGATGCGAAGCGAGCTGCGCGGGGTTCGTCTGGACCGAGATCGAGGCATCGAAGGCGAGGCACTTCTGGAGGATGTAGTCGAACTGGTCGGCGGTCACGTTGGGGTCGTAGACGTAGTACCAGCCCACGTCCGCGGGCATGAGGTTGTGCTCGTAGCTGACCAGCCAGGGGAGGCGCTCGTCGAGGTAGCCCTTCACATCGCCATGCCCGTCGGCGGAGGCCATGCGGCTGATGAGGTGCCAGGAGTAGTGGCTGAAGCTCGAGCCCTGGAGGAAGGTGTCCTTGTTCTCGAGGTTCTCGTGGTAGAGGCTCTGGAGCTTCGCG
>CAZCER010000829.1:0-1660 GCA_964497385.1 uncultured Armatimonadia bacterium
GAGCCACCCGCGTTGCCGCATCGTCGTTCGCGAGCGCGGCGGCGAGCGCGCGCGGCGCCGCGGGCGCGGGGCACGCGGCGAGCGCGGCCAGCGCGTCCAAGCCCGCCACGGGGTCGGCGATCAGGGCCTCGAGCGTCCGCAGCGCCTCCGCGCCGCCGACCTGCCCGAGCATCGCAGCGGCGCAGCGGCGTTGCGAGCTGGGGCTTCTGGCGTCCGTGTACTCCGTGAGCGTCTCGACCAGCCACGGCGGCGCGACCTCCGCGGGCATCGCGCCGGCTATGGCCACGAGGTCGGAGCGGACCTGCGAAGCGAGTGGCTCCTCGGCGGTCGCGAGGATGTCCATCAGGGGGACGATCGAGGGCTCGCCGATCCGCACCATGCGCTGGCGCGCGGTCACGCGGGCCGCCTCGGGCCCGGCCGTGATGACCGGCGCGAGCAGGACTGCCTCGTCCTCGGGATCGAGCGCTCCGGTTACCGCCGCGGTCAGATCCTCCGCGAGCCCGAGCCCTCGCCACTTCTCCTCCGCGGCTGCGCCGTCAGGGTCCACGAGAGTGTCCGGAGGCATGTCGGCGGGCACGGGAACGGTGACCTGTCCGGTCGCGGCCCACTCCGTTCCGCGCTGCAGAAGAAGCGCATGCCAGGGATTCTCGAGCGAGACGTTGTCATGCCCCATGATGGTGTGGAACATCCGGCCGTCGCCCCAGCGGTTCACGAGGAGCGCCGGCTCGAACAGGCCCGTGCCGCCCTCCTCGGGGCGCGAGTAGGCCGTGGCGATGACCTCGGCCGTGCTCTCGGGCCACCAGCGTAGGCGGTGGTACAGCTCATCGGGAGTGTGCAGGAAGTGGGGCATCCCGCGCAGGATGGGGTGCTCCGGCTTGTCGAGGGTCACGACGTAGCGGTGCCGTGTGCCATGACCCGCGCCCTCGCGCCAGGCGATGCCGATCAGGGAGTCGAAGTCGTCCCACCCCGGCCACGAGTTGTCCGCCGCGTGGATGATGACGATCCCGCCGCCGCCCTCGAGGTAGGCGAGGAGGTCGCGCTCCGTCGACTCACCCAGACGCTCGCCGTTGAAGTTGCTGACGATGGCGTCATACGCGTCGAACTCCCGGAGGCTCATGCCCATCGGGCTCTCGGTGACGGTGACCTCGAAGCGCCCGGTCTCCTCGAGCTGCCGCACAAGGGTCGGCGTCGTCGCCACCCAGTCATGGTTGTTCTGCCCCGTGATCACCAGCACACGGAGCGGCGCCGCCGCCGCTGCGGATCCGAGCAGAGCCAGCGCCCCGAGCATCCAGCTGAGCCTACCGAGAGAGTGTCGCATCACGAACCCCTTCCTCGCTCACGCCAGTGGCACCGGCGTCCCTGCCGGTGCCCGCCTGCCACCCGATCACGCACCGCCGGTCCACGGTGGCCGCCCACCCATCACGGTCGGCGCTTGGGCAGGCACGGTGACCTGCCCCTACTCCTCCGGGAACAGATCCATCAGGGCGTCCGCGAACAGCTTCATGCCGCGCTCATCGGGATGGTTGATGGAGTTCAGCAGAAGCGTCGTGTACGGGACGCCCTCCCGCCAGAGATGCCCCCATCGAACCGAGGCGTCCGCAAGCGCGACGCTGTTCTGGGCCGCGAAGGCTCGGATCGCGGAGACGTACGGACGCGGGTC
>CAZCER010000829.1:1670-2051 GCA_964497385.1 uncultured Armatimonadia bacterium
TCGCGCTCCGAGGCAAGGCCCATCCAGTCCGGCCTTACGTAGTGCGGCGTCTGGATGATCCATTCCGAGCCGATCGCGCGGAAGTCCGCGAGCACCTTGCCATAGAGCGCGTCCACGCCCGCCTGGTCGAGATACGCGTCATTCACGAACTCGGAGACGACGAGGTCGGCCTTCGCGCCGAGCACCTTCTCCTGGTAGTTCCAGGGGCTGCCGGGCGGCTCGTCCATGAAGGTCTGCGTGGCGCGCCCGCCCCAGCCGAGGTTCACGAGTTCGATCTCGGCCTGCGGGAACCGTGCGCGCAACCGCGCGACGAACTGCTCCTGCCAGCGCTGGGTCGAGGGGTCCGGTACGAAGGAACCGTCGGTGACGCTGTCGCCCCAG
>CAZCER010000830.1:0-2032 GCA_964497385.1 uncultured Armatimonadia bacterium
ACCTAGCCCGCCCTGCCCTTTTTGTGGCAAGCAGAGACTTCCGAGAAGCGCTCTAGCTGAAGGGCGAACGGACAAGGCGCGGCCCGGACCGCCGGCGTGCGGTCCGGGCCGCTTCGGTGCGGGCGGTGTGAGCTACGCGAGCATCGCCTTGAGGTCCTCCTCGACCGTGGTCGTCGGGCCGATGCCGAACTTCTCGACGAGGACGTTCAGCACCGTCGGCGTCACGAAGGCGGGGAGGGTCGGGCCGAGACGCATGTTCTTGATCCCGAGATGGAGCAAGGTCAACAGAATCGCGACGGCCTTCTGCTCGTACCAGGAGAGCACGATGGACAGCGGGAGGCTGTTCACGTCGGTCTCGAAGGCGTTCGCGAGCGCGACGGCGATCTGGATGGCGGAGTAGGCGTCATTGCACTGACCGATGTCCAGGAGCCGCGGGATGCCGCCGATGGAGCCGAACTCGAGCTTGTTGAAGCGGTACTTGCCGCAGGCGAGCGTGAGGATCACGCAGTCATCGGGGACGGCCTGGGCAAGGTCGGTGTAGTAGTTGCGACCGGACTTCGCGCCATCGCAGCCGCCGATGAGGAAGAAGTGACGAATGGCGCCGGACTTCACCGCGTCAATGACCGCTCCGGCGACGCTCATGACGGCGTTGTGTCCGAAACCGACGGTGATGGTCTTGTCGGGGCCGTCCTCCGCGAAGCCGGGGGCCGCGAGCGCGGCCTCAATGACGGGGGCGTAGTCTTGATCGGGGATGTGCGTTACTCCCGGCCAAGACACCAGGTCCCGCGTGAAGATGCGCGCTTTGTAGCCATCGGTCGGCTTCTGAATGCAGTTCGTCGTCATGACGATCGCGCCCGGAAACGCGTCGAACTCCTTGCGCTGATCCTGCCAAGCGCCGCCGTAGTTGCCCACAAGATGCTTGTACTTCTTCAGGCCGGGGTAGCCGTGACAGGGGAGCATCTCGCCGTGCGTGTAGACGTTGATGCCCTTCCCCTCGGTCTGCTTGAGGATCTCCTCGAGGTCCTTGAGATCATGGCCGGACACGAGGATGGCCTTGCCCGCCACGGGCTCGATGCGCACCTTTGTGGGCTCCGGATGGCCGTAGACCCCCGTGTTCGCGGCGTCGAGGAGTTCCATGACGCGGAGGTTCACCTCGCCGCACTTCAGATTGAGGGCGATGAGCTTGTCGACGTCGGCGCCTTCCTCGGCGAGATACGCCAGCGCCTCGTGGAAGAAGGCGTACACGGCCGGGTCTTCCTGTCCCAGTATGCGCGCGTGGTGGGCGTAGGCCGCGGCGCCCTTCAGGCCGTAGGTGAGGAGTTCCTGGAGACCCGCCACATCGGGCCCGAGGCGCTGCGTGCGGCCCTCGATGCCGATCGCGTGGCCCTGCTCGATCAGACCGGGAAGATCCGCGGCCGGCGCCCACGCGGCGGGCCCGTTCAGGGACTCCGGAGAGGCGCAGCCCGCCTCGTAGAGAGCCTTCGCCTTGTCGCGCGTCGTCGCCGCCTCGCGCACGCTCGCCGCGACGCGCTCCGGGTCGAAGCTCACATTGGTGACGGTGGTGAAGAGCGCCTCCATGATGAAGCGGTCCACGTCGGCGTCGCGCTTGTCGCCAAGACGGCTCGCGTAGGCGCTGATTCCTTTGGTCGCGTAGATCAGGAGGTCCTGCAGCGCCGAGGTCTCCGGGTCTTTGCCGCAGACGCCCTGCTTTGTGCAGCCCTGACCTCCGGCCGTTTGCTCGCACTGGAAACAGAACATGCTCATGCTTGCTTGCTCCTCTCAAGTGGTTGTCAATCCACATCGCACCCCATTTCCGGCCCCTCCGCGCGGGCGGAGACGCGGCCGGGGGTGCTGTCATGGCGCGCTCAGTCGCTCTCGTCGACCGAGCCGCGAATGCCTACACAGAGGGACCGGAATGGGAGGGACTTGCCGCTCCGCTCAAGGGCCTGTCGTGCGATCATCAGGAGCCCGGTGCAACAAGGGACTTCCATGTGGGCCACCGTCAGAGACCGGACATCGTTCGAAGCCAGTA
>CAZCER010000831.1:0-2031 GCA_964497385.1 uncultured Armatimonadia bacterium
CATCCCCGCGAGACCGAGGCTGTGTCGCTCACGCGGGGCGTTCGCTTCGAACCCGCACCCATCGTCGCTTACCGAAAGAAGCAAGTCGCCGTCTTCGATCTTGAGCCGCACCACGGCGCCCGGTGCGCGGGAGTGCTTGGCGGCGTTGCGGATGCCCTCTTGAACCACGCGGAACAGGCACAGCGCCACGTCCTCGCGCACGGGGTCGATCGGCGTTGCGGGTTCGTAGTGCACCCGAAAGCCGGTGCGGTGCGTAAAGGCGTCGCACTCGGAAGCGATGGCCTCCGAGAGCCCCAAATTGTCGAGGAGCGAGGGATGGAGGCGCCTCGAGATGCCGTGCACGTCGTCCGAGAGCCGCACGAGTTCGTCGCGCAGGTCGCGCAAGTCGGCGGCGAGGTCCCTATCGTCCGGATGCGTGCGCTCAAGCCGCGCGGCGTGAATGGCGAGGGCCGCCAGTCGTTGCGCGGTGTCGTCATGCAACTCTCGGGCGACGCGGCGGCGCTCCTCTTCCTGTGTCGTAAGGAGGCGCGCGGCGAGTTCGCGCAGTTCGTCGCGCGCGGCGCGCAGAGCGCGCTCGGCGTCGTGGCGCTCGGAGATGTCGCGGATCACCACCTGCACCGCGGGCGAGCCCTGGTAGGTAAGCAGCGCGCGGGTGATCTCGACCGGCGTCATGAGGCCGTCGCGACGGAGGATCCTCCGCTCTCTCGGGACGGACAGGAGTTCCCCGGAGAGCACGCGCTCGATCTCCTCGCGCAGCCCGGCGCGATCCTCCGGAGGAACCAGGTCATCCACGGGGCGCCCCCCGAGTTCGACCGGGCTCACCGCCCCGAAGACGTGCGCGGCCGCGCGGTTCGCGAAACGCACGATCCCGTCGACGTAGATCGTGATGCCGTCAGGAGACTGCTCGACGAGCGCGCGATAGCGCTCCTCGCTCTCGCGCAACAGGTCGTCGGAGGCGCGCCGCCCGCGATTCCTGCGCTCGTGCTGGTCCGCCTCCTCGGCGGCGGCGTTCTTGGCTGCCATACTGGGCCTCGTCTCCTGGCCTGGAGCGGCGGCTACGCGGGGGAGACCGGCGCTCGCTTCAGCCATTCGCGCAGCACCGTCAGGAACTCCTCCCGCACGGCGCGCTCGAGCCATGGGCTGTGCCCGCACCGCTCGAACTCGCGGTACTCGAGCCGGGGGATGAAGGGCAGAATGCTGTCGCGGATCATCCGTCCGGGATGGGGATCGTGCGTCCCGTGCAGCATGAGAACCGGTGAGGTGATCGCGCGGAACGCCGCGGGATAGACGCCCTCGGCCTGCAACCGCACCATGTCCTCCCACGTCTCGGCGTGCGCCTTCACATCGAAGGGCACTTCCTCGCCGGCCCCGTCGTCCTCGATCGGGTCGTAGTCATAGAGTGACCGCGTCAGCGCGTACATGGCGCGGAGCCGCTCCTCGGGGCCGAGATCCGCCCGGTCGAGTTCGGCGAGGCTCCGCTCGAGCATGCCCGCCTGCCGCTCCTCAAGCGTCTCGCGCAGCCGCGCGCGCGCGGCCTCGTCGAAGGTCCCGCAACCGATGAGCGCGAGCGGACCCGCGTCGTCGGGATGCTCGGCGGCGTAGGCGAGCGCGAGCATGGCGCCCCAGGATTCGCCGACGAGGGCCGGCGGCTCGCCGCCGCACCGCGTGTAGACCAGCTCGTGAAGATCGCGGACATGGTCCGCCACCGTGAGGGGTCTGTCGCCGCTGCCGCGTTGCCAGGGCTCGAGGACGCGGAAGCCGTCGCTCAGGCCGCGCGCGATCGGCGCGGCGTTTCCGGCCGCGGCCGGCCCGCCGTGCAGCACGACCACCAGCGGACCGCGCTCTCCGTATTCGCGAACCCGTAGTTCCATGCTCGCCCTCCGGTCCTTGTGCGCGGGGCGTTCTTTGCGCTGCGCCGCCCGAGTCCTTCCTCACCCCGGCCCAACTCCGTGGGACAGGCCTCCGCGCCTGTCACCGGGGTCTGCTCGGGTCGAGACGACCCGATTAGTGCGCCTCGCAGCGCACGGATCG
>CAZCER010000832.1:0-310 GCA_964497385.1 uncultured Armatimonadia bacterium
CGATCGGATCATCCCCTGACGTTCGCCATCGCCGAGGATGCTGCGGAGCGGCGCGCTCGTCGGGGACGGCCTAGACGCCGGATCAGGACCCGCCGGCGTCGGCCTTGGAGGTGCGCGGGTGCGGACACACCCGCGCACCCGCTCGGGACGGCAGGCGCCCTCCCTTGCCGGAGCCGACCATAGCGCCGACGCTTCGCAGCGAATCAAAATCAAGCGGCAAATCCAGATGTTCTTTTGTAAGACAGCCTCCGGAAGGCCCCCCGGTCTGCACAGCCTTAAAACCTTCCGGAGTTATATTTCCTTTGTCATC
>CAZCER010000832.1:320-2028 GCA_964497385.1 uncultured Armatimonadia bacterium
CCATAGCGCCGCACCGGCCGAGCGTCAAGCCGACGGCGCGCTCCGCCGAAAGCCTCTCGCCCGCTCGATGAGGCTCCGCGCGTTCCCGCGGCAGACAGCGGCTACCTCGGTCTGCCCAAGTCCGAGCCGCTCGCAGACCCTCCGTAGCGCGCGCAGGGTCTCGTAGACCATGAACGTGAGACGCAGCTTGCCGGGCTCGTCGCTCGACACGGACCACGGGCGCTTCTCGCGTGTGAGGAAGAGGCACTGACGGTTCACGCAGAGGTGCTTCCCTCGGTCGAGCGTGTAGGGCAGGTCCGACCCGAACAGCAGGCGCTCCGGACCGACCTCCTTGAGCACGACCTCCATCGCGTCGGCGTCATCCACTGCGGCGATGTCGTAGGTGAGGTTCGGAAGGGAGCGGAGCGTCCCGATCGCCTGCTCGATGAACCACGGGCCAAACGAGCGGCCGATGTGCGCGAGGACGATCCGCCCGTTCGGGCACTCCTCGCAGAGTTCGACCACCTCGCGGATGTTGTCCGGGTCGGCAATGCGCCCCGGTCGCGGCAGATGGAGCATCACCAGCAGCCCCCGGTCCTCGACCACCCGGCGGGCCGCGTCGGGGACCATGTCGCGAAGGGTCACCTCGGCCGAGCGCTTTCCCGTCAGCGTCTCGTAGGGCTTCAGGCCGACGAGGCCGGTCGCGTCCAGTACCGCTGCGAGCGCCTCCTCGTCGAGGGCGGGATCCAGAAGCGCCAGCCCGTCGAGGGCCTCATCTCGGGCGCAGCACTCGCCGACGTACCGGTTCTGCGCCTCGATGCTGTAGTAGGCGGACGCCGTCCCGAAGACGAGCGCCTCGCAGTGCCTCCCCGGGTAGAGCAGGCCGAGGGTGCCTCGGAGTTCGTCCACCCCGAACGGCTCCCGGTCGCTCCCGAGCGAGCCCTCGCGCTCGGCGTCCGTGGGCTCCCTCCACTGGTGCTCGAGGAGGAAGCAGTGCACGTGGCAGTCGAGGATGCGCTCGGGGAGCCACTCGTCGAGTTCCTCGCGGTACATAGCCCGGTCTACCTCGCGGTAGTAGTCCATGTTCTCGAGCCAGGGCACTCCGTTCCGCTCCTCTCAGCGGGCGCCCGGGTGGAGAGCGTCCATCGTCCGCACGTACTTGGCGTAGGCGTCGTCGTAGCGCGCGGCGTTCGACGGGTCGGGCTCGTGGCGTTCGGTCGGCCCGAACCCGGGCGGCCAGGCGAGCGCCTCCTCCCGCCCGGTCGCGAGCAGCCCGAGCAGCGCCCCGCCTCGGCAGGCCGCTTCCGCGCACGCGGGTACGGTGATCGGAATGCCAAGTGTGTCCGCGAGCATCCGCATCCAAAGGTCGGAGCGCGTCGCCCCTCCGCTGAGCGTGATCGCGTCTCCCTCCACGCCCAAGCCACGGAGGAGCGCGAGCGAGTCGCGCGCGGCGAAGCACACGCCCTCGAGGAGCGCACGGACGAAGTGGCCGCGCCCGTGCGCGAGCGTGACGCCCACGAACGCCCCGCGCGCACTCTCGTCAAACGAGGGCGTCGCCGTGCCGGTGAGGTGGGGTAGGGCGATGAGGCCCTCCGAGCCAGGCGGTACATCCTCCGCTTCGGTGATCATCTCGCTGTACTCCATGCCCGGCGCGAAGCGATCGCGGAACCACGCGAGCGCCGCTCCCGCGGCCTTCACATAGGCGAACAGGAGCCGGCGCCGACCGATG
>CAZCER010000833.1:0-2026 GCA_964497385.1 uncultured Armatimonadia bacterium
CTCTCCTGGCACTGGAACAACGCGGCCGGCGACCCTTACTACGCGCTCGATTGCCGCGAAGACGACTACGCTTGGTGCGTGACGAACGCCGAGGGCGAACTCATCCCTTGGATGGAGTTCGAGCGCGACATTCGCGAGGGGATCGACGACTACCGGTACATGCTCACTCTCTCGCGGCTCATCGACGAGAATCCAGACCATCCCGCGTCCGAGCGCGCGCGCCGGCTCCTCGTCGATAAGCTCACCTCCTTCGAACTCGGCCAGCGCGAGCACGACGCTCTCTGGCCGACGCCGGAGTTCCGCGCGTACCGGCTGGAGTTGGCAGAGGCCATCGAGGCGCTCACCTCCAGCTAGGCTGACCGTCACGATCCAAGTCCTATTGGGCCGCGCGCGGTTGCGACCGGCGCCGATTGAGCGTCCGGCCGCGCGGTTGCGGCTGTGGGAGGGGTGTAGGGCGACGGCGGGGAATCGCGTCCTCATGAGACCGCGCAAAGAGCCGATCGACCGGATCCTGCTGCCTTTCCAGGAGTTCCTCCGGCAGGAGGCCTCCGGTGGGATCCTGCTCATGATATGCACCGTGGCGGCGCTCGCGTGGGCGAACTCGCCCTGGAGCGCCAGCTACGCCGATCTTTGGAGCGCGCGCCTCACGGTGGATTTCGCGGGGCACAGCCTCTCCAAGTCGCTCCTGCTCTGGGTGAGTGACGGGCTGATGGCCGTGTTCTTCTTCGTGGTCGGGCTGGAGATCAAGCGCGAGGTCCTTGTCGGCGAACTCTCCTCCGCCCGTCAGGCCGCGCTGCCGCTGGTGGCCGCGCTGGGCGGGATGGTCGCCCCGGCTCTCATCTACGCGGGAGTGAACCGGGGCCAGGACACGCTGCAGGGCTGGGGAGTCCCCATGGCGACCGACATCGCCTTCGCTCTAGCCGTCCTGCTGCTTCTGGGCGACCGCGTGCCCGCGGCGGCCAAGGTCTTCCTGACCGCGATCGCCATCGCCGACGACATCGGCGCGACGCTTGTCATCGCGCTTTTCTACAGCGAGAGCATCAACCTCACCGCCCTTGCGGTCGGGGGCGGGTTCTGGGCGTCGATGGTCGCGGCGAACCGAGCCGGGGTGCGCAACTCACTGGCCTATGCGGTCCTGGGTTTTGGTCTCTGGGTCTTCTTCTTGAAATCGGGCGTTCATCCCACCATCGCCGGGGTCCTCGGGGCGATGGCGATTCCGGCCCGGACCCGGGTCGACGCGGGCTACTTCACGGATCGAGCGCGCGTCTACACCGATCGCTTCGCGCGCGCGAGTCAGAGCAGGGAGTCGATTCTGACCAACCCCGAACAGCGGGCGGCGCTGCACGCCCTTGAGCACGTCTCGCGTCAGGCGCAAGCGCCGCTCCAGATCCTGGAGCACGGGTTGCACCCCTGGGTGACCGTCGTCATCATGCCCGTTTTCGCGCTTGCCAACGCGGGCGTTGCGCTGGGGACGGGAGCGAGCGACTTGTTCGCGAGCCCGGCGGCCGTCGGCATCCTCGCCGGTCTGGTGCTTGGGAAGCCGCTGGGGATCCTGGCGTTCAGTCTCGCCGCCGTTCGTCTGCGGGTGGCCGAGTTGCCGGAGGGGCTCTCCTGGACCGCGCTGCTCGGGCTGGGCTGTCTCGCCGGCATTGGCTTCACGATGTCCTTGTTCATCGCGAGTCTCGCTTTCACCGACCCGGCGACGCTCGCGACCGCCAAGACCGCGATCCTGGCAGGGTCACTCGCCTCGGGGGTCGCCGGAACGGCAGTACTGGCTCGTCGGCAAGGTTGTTAGGGGGCCGTCCAGCCACCTCGGGCGCTACACGGCCCGCCCGAGGTGAGCGCCGGGCTTGAGCGCCACACGGACAAGACGGCGGCCCGCCCCCGGAGCGGGGGCGGGCCGCGCGCTTCCGGAGACTAGCGCGAACCTACCACGCGCGGAAGCTGAAGAGCGGCTTCAGCGAAGACGCGTAGGCCGCGCTGGTGTCGGCTCCGCCGCGGACGGCGGAGATCTTGTACCACTTCG
>CAZCER010000834.1:0-2025 GCA_964497385.1 uncultured Armatimonadia bacterium
AACACCCACCACTGCCGCGTGTTCGATCTGCCCCCGCGCGGCGCCGAGTGGCAGGTCCGCATCGCCAAGCCGGGCTACCGCGCGACCACCCTGACGCTCCTGGCGCGCCCGCGGACGCTGGTGGAAGTCGGCGTCATCCTCGCGTCGGAGTTCGAGGCCGACCGGATCCTCTACCCATGCGCCGGCGCGGGAGGCTCGGCCATCGCGTGCGTGCTGCCGGACGGAAGCGACCGGACCCTCGTGGTGGACACTCCCGAGCCGGACTCGGACCCGACGATGAACCCCGACGGCTTGCGCCTCGCGTTCGCGTCGGGCGAGCCCGGACATCGCCGCATCCGCGTTCTCGACCGTCGCACCGGCCTGGTGGCCGACCTCACCTCCTCCCCATCGTCGGACGACCACCGGCCGGGGTGGCTCGACGGCGAGACGCTCGTCTTCGAGCGCGTGCGTTCGGGCGCCTCGCACATCATGATCCGCGCGGCCGATGGGCGGACGCGCGAGGTGTTCAGCGGCGGCGGCGTAGTCCGTGATCCGACGCCGTATCCGGAGCGCGGCGCCATCCTGGTCGCCACAGACCGCTTTGGCGAAGGACTCGACATCGCGGAGGGCGATCCGGCGACCGGCGAACTGACGCGCCTGACGGACGACGCCGGGGACGAGACCGAGCCCTGCGCCCGGCCGGGCGTCCCGGAGATCGCCTACGTCGCCGCGGCCGGTGACGCCGTCGAGGTGCGCGCGCGTCCCGTCCCGCTCGATCCGGAGCGTCCCTGGCGCGTGCTCGAGACCTCTGCGGAGGCGCCCGCGTGGTCTGCGGACGGCCGGATCGGGCTCGCGCGCGCGGGGACCTCGGTGCGGGCCCGGCTGGCGGGGGCTCCTTGGCGCGCGGAGCCGGTCTTTGACGATTCGCTTCCAGGGCGCGTGGCCTGGGGGCGTTTCGCGCGGCTTGCATCGGACCCTCAGGTGGTTCTGTTCCGCCTCGAGACCGGCGCGGTGACGGTGCTCATCGACCCGTCCGCGGCCCCGAGAACGACCGAACGGTTCCTTGGACTCGTGGACGCCGGGTTCTATGACGGTTTGCGAGTCCATCGGGTCGTTCCCGGTCAGGCCGTCCAACTCGGGTGCCCGTACGGGAACGGCACGGGCGGCGGGGATCCGGCGGCCATCGAGGCGTCCGACGTTCCGCTGGTTCGCGGCGCGCTCGCGCCCGAGCCCGAGGCGGACGGTCAGGCCGCGACGCGGCTCTTCTTCTGCCTGGGCGATCTCGAGGCGCTCACGGGGCTCTGCTCACCGTTCGGGCGAGTGGTCGGCGGCATGGAGGCTCTTGATCGCGCGATGGTGGGGGATGTGGTGGCCCGGGCTCAGCGGATGGTGTTCGACGAGGCCGACTTGACCTCGGACGAATAGCGGCGCCCGCCGCCACGGAGGCGACGGGCGCCTGGATGATTCGGTGTGGCCCAGGGGCTAGTAACGAACGATCGCGGGCCTGAGGTCGTTGTTGCTGCGCACGACGATATCGACCCTTGCCGCGTAGCCGGGTGCGTCGAGACGGTAGATCTCGCTGTGGGAGAGCGACACGTCGGCCTCGTTGTAGAGGATGTTCCCGACGGAGTCCACGGCCACCGTTGTCGGTGTGGACCGCAGACCGACTCCGGAGGCGTTGAAGAGGCTTACGGCGGGGTTGCCGTTGGCGAAGACGCGGATGATGCCCGGCAAGGCGCTCGCCATGTGATTCGCGACGCCGACGGCGATGTCCGAGTTGTCGATCCACTCCAACGCGGCCGGTCCGGTCGAGGTCGCGAGGCTAAGCGCGACCGCCGCGCCGCCGCTGCTGCCGTCCGTGGCGATCCGGCTCACAACGCCGCCCGCGTCGATGAAAGCCACCTGCGAGTCGTCCGGCGAGATGGAGATGGCCACAGGCGCGGTCGCTCCAGCGCCGGTGAAGAGAACGGTGTCGCTGGAACCGTCAAGGTTCGCCCGGACGATCTCGACGTTCCCTCCGGACACGCGGAGCCAGATCACCCGATC
>CAZCER010000835.1:0-261 GCA_964497385.1 uncultured Armatimonadia bacterium
CGGTTCGGCGTCGACCTGCATGAAGTTGGCGAGGTGGACGATCAGGAAGGGGAAGTCGCCGACGTCGAAGCGCGCGCGCCAGTCGCGGATCATCGTGGGAAGCAGGCGCGCGTACTGCTCCGAGCGGCCGCAGTTCGATTCGCCCTGGTACCAGATGGCGCCCTTGATCGCGTACGGAACGAGCGGCGCGATCATCGCGTTGTAGAGCACCGTCACCACGTTCGGGTTGCTCCGAGGGTCGGCCGGAGGCGGCGTCGTCTC
>CAZCER010000835.1:271-2021 GCA_964497385.1 uncultured Armatimonadia bacterium
CGGCCGTCGTCTGGGCCATGGCAGTGCTCATCTTGCAGGCCCACTCGCCCGCGAGCCGGACGCTCTTGCCGCCGCACTCGAGGCGCATCTCCTCGGCGGGGCCCGAGAACCCGCCCAAGCCGCCCGTGTCGAGCGCGCGCACGGCGATGACGTTCTTGCCCGGCTTCAGAACGCCGGCGGGAACCCCGTAGACGCGCGGCTCGTTGTGCACGTTCACCGAGCCGACCTCGACGCCGTTCACCCAGGTGGTGTCGCGATCGTCGACCGCCCCGAGGTGCAGAACGCCCGCTCCCGGATCGGAGCCGGCAGGCAGATCCACGGTCGTGCGGAACCACGCGACGCCGTCAAACTCGCCGAAGCCGCCGCTCTCCCAGTGCTGAGGAAGCGCCATCTTCGACCAGTCGGCGGTGTTGAGCGCAGGGGCTTCCCAGCCGGCTCCGGCCGCCGAGCCCGGATCGTTCGCGGCCCACCACTTGGCCATGTCCTCGCGGATCGCCTGTTCGATGGGGCGCGGGTCGGCCGCGAGCTTCTCGATCTGCTGGACCGCCTCCACGAAGTCCGGCATGTCGGCCTTCAGAGCGTCGCCGCTCGTCCAGGCCTCCGCGATCGTGCCGCCCCACGAGCTGTTGATGAGCCCGATCGGGACGTCGAGTTCCTTGTGCAAGTCCCGCCCGAAGAAGTAGCCCACGGCGCTGAAGCCGGGAATGGTCTCCGAGGTGCATGGCACCCACTGGGCGTTCACCGTCTCCTGCGGCGAGAACGCGGTCACGGTCGGCACGGTGAACAGGCGGATGCCCTTGTAGTTCGCGTCGGCGATCTCGGCCTCGGCGTCGTAGCAGCTCGCGACGGCCATCTGCATGTTCGACTGGCCCGAGCAGATCCAGACGTCGCCGAGCAGCACATTGCCCATGCTGACGTGCTTCGGGCCGTCCACATACATGTCGTACGGCCCGCCCGCGGGCATCGACGGGAGCCGGACCATCCACTTGCCGTCGGGGCCAGCCCAGTCCGAGGCGCGCCGCCCCGCGATGGTGACCGTCACCTTGGCGCCGGGTTCGGTCCAGCCCCAGACGGGGCACTCGACGTCGCGCTGGAGAACCATGTTGCTCGTGAAGAGCGGGTGCACGAAGGGCT
Organism: uncultured Armatimonadia bacterium; assembly: GCA_964497385.1. GTDB lineage: Bacteria > Armatimonadota > Zipacnadia > UBA1398 > UBA1398 > CAZCER01. The sequence goes on from CAZCER010000835.1 coordinate 1,406, forward strand.
TCGCGGCGTCCTGCGCCAAAGCCGCTCCGCCCAGGACAGAGAGCAGCACGACGACCAGGCCGCCGGTAGTGAGGTGGTGTTTGCTCATGGATCGCTCCTTAGTCGCGCGCGGCCCGTCGTGGGCAGCCATCGGCCGAGCGCTGTGCATTCATGGACCGGGGACCCCTTCCGCAGCAGGAGCGGAGGGTCCTCCCGGTGGCGGAGGGAGACGCGCGGCAAGCTGCTAGAGGAGGTCCCGCAACCCGGCCGAAGCCTTAGACAACAGACACACCATCGCTCTCACGCACGTCCATGCGGTATACGTTCGCCTCCACCGCATCCGCCAACTCAACCGTCACCGACGGCTCATCGGGTGGCGGCTCCTGGCCCAGCGCGCGGAGGCCGTCGAGATGCGCCAGAATGGCCTCTTCCGCCATGCGGAGCGCCTGGGGGGTTGTGCGCCCCCACGTGGCGCAGCCGGGAAGCGCGGGCGCGACCACCGAGAAGCGTCCGTCAGTCTCCCGGAGCACTACGACGGTGTAGGTCATGCGCGTCACCTCTAGTGAGCCTTTGGCAAGTGGCGCATGGAGGGGCCGCATTGGGGGGACCGCCGAAGGCGGTGGGCCCCAAACCGGCC
>CAZCER010000836.1:0-1994 GCA_964497385.1 uncultured Armatimonadia bacterium
CTGGGCCGGCGGCATTTACGACCTGGACTTCTGGGTCATGCCCAAGGGCGTGGCGAACAAGGACGCGGCCATGAAGTTCATCGCCCAGGCCAGCAGCGCCGACGCCCAGGCCGACTACGCGCGCCATATCTCCTACGGCCCCACCAACACCAAGGCCATGGCCAAGCTCGACGCCAAGACCCAGGCACTCCTGCCCACCTCGCACGAGAACGCCAAGGACGCGCTGCGCTTTGACGTGGCCTTCTGGGCCGACCAGGGCGAGGCCCTGGAAAAGCGCTTTGCCGCCTGGGCCGCGCAGTAAGCCCCTCTCAGGCTGAACCGCTATGAACACCGCTGCCATGGCCCTGCCCGCCGACGCCCCCCAGGCCGCCGAAGCCGCCGCGCCCACCCACCTGCGGCGCCAGTTGCGCACCGCAGAGCGCCGGCGCCGCCTGCGCTCGGTGGCGCTCACCCTGCCGCTGCTGGCGTTCCTGGTGGCGGTGTTCATCGTCCCGCTGGCGGGGCTGATGGTGCGTGCCATCGAAAACCCCGAGGTGGCCGACACCCTGGGGCGCACCGGCGCCGTGCTCGCCCGCTGGGACGGCACGAGCGCCCCGCCCGATGCGGCCTACGCCGCCTTGGCGCACGACCTGGCCCAGTTGCAGGAGGGCGCGCAGGCCGGTGCGCTGGCGCGGCGCCTCAACAGCGAGGTCAGCGGCGCGCTCGACTACGATGAACTCGTCCGCCTGTGGCTCGCCTTTCCGGCGGGCTATCGCTGTCGGAAGCTCGTGGTCGGCGACACGCTGCTGCGGACCCTCCTGAACCTCGCGGAGTTCCAGGACCCGCTGGCGGGCTTCAACTTCCAGGCGACCGGCGAACTGGTCAGCCCGGTGGGGGCGAAGCTCCTCCGGTGGAGTTCCGGCGCGGTGTTGCCGCAGGACTGGGTGCTGGGCGTGGATGAGCGGTACGCCCTCGAGCAGGTCACGGAGTTGGGCGTGCTCGTCGAGGTCGATCGCCTGATCGATCGTCAGGTCGAGGCGACCGCGGTCTCGAAGTGGACCGGCTTCGTGAAGCTCGACGGCAACGCGGTGCGGGCGCTCGACGTCGCGCACTCGTAGGGTCGACCGCGCGGGGAGGGGGCTGGGCGATGGCGCTTGCGACGCTCGCGATCGTGAAGGCCGAGGGCGGGTTTCTCAAGGAGCAGTTTGACAAGACCACCGACGCGGAGTTGGACGCGATCCTCACGCAGCGGATCGACGAGGCGTCGGCGGAACTCCAGGAGCGCGTCGGCGCCGAGACCTACGCGTCCGCGGACGCGGTGATCGCGCAGGTGCTCGCGACGGCAGAGGTCTACCTCGCGGTCGCCAAGGCGTTCCAGACGATCCTGAACATCATCGTGACGTGGGACGCGGAGGCGCTGCCCTCGGAGTTCATCGACTCGGACGAGGTGAGCGCCGTCATCGCGCGTTACCGAGCGGCGGCGGAACGCCTGGTCGCGCCGTACGAGGGCTCGGTGCGGGACGGGGCCAGGCCGTATCTCGCGTCCCGCGCGATCGAGCCCTAGGCCGGAGGGGGTGAGAACGGATGGCAAGGCAGTCAGGGAAGCACGCGACGGTGACGATCGGCTCCTACACCGGCGCCGACCTCTACAACGTCGAGGTGCGGATGTCGGCGGACCTCATCGACGTGACGGCCCTTGGCGACGATTGGGTCGTGCAGGTTCCGGGAGTGGGGCATTGGGAGGTGCGGGCGGAGAAGTACTACGCCAGCGAGGAGTTCCTCTCCCTCGTCGCCGCGACGCCCACCGCGCTGACCACGGTCAACGTAAGCGTCAAGGACGGCGCCAACAACACGGTCTTCTCGGGGACGGGCTACGTCACCGAGGGAGTGTTCAGCGTTCCGAACGAGGCGGTGACCGAAAGCGTCGTGATCCAGGGCGTCGGGGCGCCGAGCGCGCCAACGTAGAGGCGGCGAGGACGGGTGGGCGGGGCCGCGGCCGGTTGGTCGCGGCCTCG
>CAZCER010000837.1:0-1987 GCA_964497385.1 uncultured Armatimonadia bacterium
GCGCGGCGACGCGAGTCATGTTGCTCCAATCGTCCGGACCGAGACGGTCCGGCTACCGGGCGTTCTCCGTCCGGACCGAGACGGTCCGGCTACCGGGCGTTCCTCGTTCGGACCGAGACGGTCCGGCTCCCGATCATCACGGGCATCCGTAGAGGCGGTATCCGGACCAGTACGTCGTCTCCCCTGCGTCGCGGGAGGCGAGGATCGCGGACTGCGACGCCTCGGCGTTGGTGGAGCCGCCCGACCGGGCGCTGTAGAAAATGCGAAGGTAGAGCCCGCCATCGCCGTCCTTGGAGCGCGACGTGGTGACGAGGACGTCAGGCGCGCCCGCGAGGGTCAGGCACCAGACAAGGGCGGAGAGACCGTCGCCCGTTTGCGGGGCGTCGGGCGGCGCCGCGGCGACTGAGATTCCGACGAGACTCGCGGCCACGGGCAGATCCACGAGTTCGTAGGCGGCGAGGAAGCCGTCGTTCGTCGGATCGGGAGACAGGACGACGGAAGAGAAGAGCGGGATCCGGTCATCGGCCACGGCGAAGGTAGCCAGGTGGACCGCTCCGTAGTCGGCCAGAGCCTTGCGCGCCGCCGTCTCGCTCGCGAGAAGTCCCTGTATGCGCTTCACGGTCGCGGGCGTGAGCGCCTCCGCGACGGAGCTGGCTTCGAAGGCGGTGTCGCCGAGACGCGGCAAGCCGAGGCCGCGTGAGCCGAAGTAGCCGCGCATGGTGGCGACCGTCTCCGGTTCGCCTTCTTGGCCGGCGTTTCCGTCGCCGCCTCGCGTGCCGGACTCGGGAACGTACGCGTAGCCGAGGGGTCCGATCGCGTCGCCTCCGCGGGTGATCGGCACGTAGACGAAGCCGGCGCGCTCGTCGTCGGACTCGGCGTCGCCTCCGCGCGAGCCGCTTGGGGGGACGTACGCGTAGCGATCCTTGGCGTTGGGGTCCATGGAGGGCATCTCGGGGTCATAGAGCACGCAGGCCGTGTCCGGTCTCTGGGGCTTGGCGTTACGGATGGCGAGTTCCAGTTGGGCAAACGAGACGACGTACGAGACGGGCAGGGCCCCACCCAGCACCGAGCCGGAGGGCGTGCGCAGAGCGGCGAAGGGCGCTCCGAAGACACACGCGTCGGGCGCCACGACGAGCCCGCTGGAGGCGGCGAGCACCTGCGCGACGGGCTCAAGGAGCACGGAGGATAGGTGCTCGGCGGCGCTCTCGTCGGTCGGGTCGGCCCGCAATGCATCGATCCGCGCGCGGAACGCATCGTCGAGGGAGACATCCGCTGCGGCGACCGTGCCGTCGGGGGCTACCCCGAAGATGAGGAGCCGGTCGCCGCAGTCGGAGAACACGAGCGCAGCCGCGTCGCCGGGCAAGAGGTCCGCGATGGCCGTGCCAGTGTAGAGCCGGGCTTCGCGTCCCGGGTAGCCGTCGCGCGGAGGCCGGGCGTCGGCGCCGCCCTCGACGTCGGGCCGCGCGGCGAGAGCCTCCTCGATGTCGCCGAGGAGGCTCTTGGCCCGAGGGGCGTCGGGACACAGGAGCAGCTCGTGCGTGAGTTGGATCCAGTGCTCGTCGGAGGTTTTCAGGTCCGCGGCCAACTCGGGGGGCAGACCCGCGACGGGGTCGATGCCGTGCAGGTCGAGGAGAGCCCGCATCCGGAACGAGCGCAGCAGGTCGGTGGCGGCGAGTGCGGCGTCGATCTCGCCGGCGTCGTAGAGGGCCTCGATCCCGGCGTGCCACTCCTCGACCGTCGCATCGGCGTTCTGCGCGGAAGCCTGCGGCGGGCAGAAGAGAAGCGCGACGAGCAGTGCGGGCGCGAGCCTAAGCATCGGTTGCGACATACCGTCACCTCGATCTCCCCGGGTCCGCGGCCAGAGGGCTCTCGTTGGCGGCGCGGCTCCGGGCGGTTCGTGGAGAGGATACTCCGCCGGGGCCCTCCATCCCTTGTGACGCCGGCGGCGCGGGAGGGGTTCGGAGGGTTCCGCGCGCTCAATCGGTCC
>CAZCER010000838.1:0-1977 GCA_964497385.1 uncultured Armatimonadia bacterium
CGGGCTTCGAGTTGCCGCTCTCCTACGTGTTCGGCCCGTTTGGCGAGTGAGGTGACCGAGATGGCGATCAGAGCGGAGAAGCGCCTGGTGACGGCCGACGAACTGCTCACCATGCCGCAGCCCGACGGAAAGACCGAACTGGTGCGGGGGGAGATCGTCTTCATGCCACCGACGGGATACGACCACGGCGTTGTCGCGGGCGAGGTGTTCGCGTCCATCCATGCGTTCTGCCGACAGGGCGGACTGGGGACAGCCACCACCGCGGAAGCCGGCTTTGTGCTACGCCGCAGTCCCGACACTGTGCGGGCCCCCGATGCCGCCTTCGTCTCGGCCGAGCGCGCGTTGCGGTGCCGCGGTTTCTTTCCGGGTGCGCCGGACCTGGCCGTCGAGGTGATGTCTCCCGACGATGCGCTGCCCGAAGTGGAGGCCAAGGCGCGGGAGTACCTCGGCGCCGGTTCGCGGCTCGTGTGGGCGCTGGATCCCGAGCGCCGGGTCGCCCGCGTCTACCGTCCCGACGGCTCGTGCGAACTCCTCACCGAGGACGGGTGTCTCCTTGGTGAGGATGTGCTGCCGGGCTTCGAGCTGTCGCTTGCGTACGTCTTCGGCCCGGCCGACGGATGAGGTGATCTATATGGCGGTCAGAGCGGGGAAGCGCTTGGTGACGGCGGACGAGCTGCTTGCCATGCCGCGGCCCGACGGCAAGACCGAGCTGGTGCGGGGGGAGATCGTCTACATGCCGCCCACAGGGGATAGGCACGGGCAAGTCACGGCACGCGTGGCTGCGCGGATCCAGGTTCGCGCAGAGGACAGCGGTCTCGGCGAGGGCCGAACCGGCGAGGCCGGCTTCACGCTGCGACGCGACCCGGATACGGTTCGGGCCCCGGACGCGGCCTTCATCTCCGCTGAGCGCCTTGCCCGCCATCGCGGCTTCTTCCCGGGCGCACCGGACCTGGCCGTCGAGGTGATGAGCCCGAGCGACACGGTCGCCGAGATGGACGCGAAAGCCGCGGAGTATCTGGAGGCGGGCTCGCGGCTCGTGTGGGTGCTTGACCCGGAGCGCTGCACGGCGCGCGTGTACCGACCCGGCGCCCCACCGGAGGACCTGACGGGCGACGCGTCGCTCTCCGGAGAAGACGTTCTGCCGGGTCTCGATTTGCCACTCGCCTACCTCTTCGGCTAACATCCTGCGCCTGAAGGACGAAAGGACGGCTCGCGCTCTGCCATCCCCCCGACCATTGCCCATGACCGATCACGACCTGCTCCGCGTCGCCAAGCCCGCCCGGTACATCGGCGGAGAGCGCGGCTCCGTCGTGAAGCCCTCAGAGGCCGTCCAAATCCGCTTCGCGCTGTGCTTTCCAGACGTGTACGAGATCGCGATGAGCCACCTGGGCTCCCAGATCCTCTACCACGTCCTGAACGAAGTGGACGGCGTCGCGTGTGAGCGCGCCCACGCGCCGTGGCCCGACTACGCGGCTCTCCTGCGGGAGAAGGGCCTGCCGCTGCACTCGCTTGAGACCCGAACTCCGCTCGCGGAGTTCGACATCCTCGGCTTCTCGCTCCAGACGGAGACCTGCTACCCGACCGTGCTCTGGATGCTCGATCTAGCCGGTGTGCCGCTCCGCGCCTCGGACCGCGCCGATGGCCCTCTCATCCTCGCCGGCGGCCCCTGCGCCACGAACCCCGAGCCGATGGCCCCCTTCATCGACGCCTTTGTCATCGGTGATGGGGAAGACGCCGCCGTCGAGGTCGCCGAGGCGTGGAAGCGGACCGAGGGAAGCCCCCGGCCCGATCGACTCGCCGGGCTGGCCTCCGTGACCGGCGCCTACGTGCCGTCGCTCTATGCGGAGCTGCGAGACGACGCCGGCCGCTTCGCTGGCCTCCAGCCGCGCGAGGGCGCTCCGATGCCCGTCCATCGGGCCGTCGTCCGCGATCTGAACAGCGCCGCCTATCCGGACGCTCCGATCGTGCCGCACATCG
>CAZCER010000839.1:0-1977 GCA_964497385.1 uncultured Armatimonadia bacterium
GGCGCAGAGCGCCCAGAGCGGGAGGCTGTGCATCATGAAGCGCCCGCCGTAGCTCAGCAGGATGGGGAGCATTCCGAGGATCATGCACGGCACGAGTCGCACCGGGCCCCGCTCCCGCCAGAGCCTGCGCGCGCCGATGAGCCCGGCGATGAATATGACGGGGTTCAGGATCTGCAGAGAGAAGAGCTTCATGACGAGGGGCCCGGGGATTCCGCCGCCGCTGAAGACCTTCTCAACCCACTCCGCGTGCCGCAGGACGTGGACGAGCCACGGCGTCCACCAGAGGAACGCGATGGCGACGATCTTCAGGCATGTGCGCCAGTAGGCGCGCTCGACAAGCCCGAACAGGAGCAGCCCGAGCGCGACCACGTGCGGAAACCCGAGGTGCGCGTAGTAGAGAAGCGTCATCAGCACGACGCCCGGCCAGGCGCGCCTCTCGACGACGCAGACGAGGAGCAGCGGAACGAGCAGGTTCGTGAAGCACGACGGGATGTAGGCTTTCACGACCACGAGGTGGATCATGTCGAGCAACACGACGACGACCGCGACGAAGGCGATTTGGGGGCCAAACAGCCGCCGGCCGGCGAACCAGGTCGTGAGAAGCACCGCGGGGTAGAAGGTCACGGTCAGCACTTTCCCCGCCGTGACCACGCCGCCGAAGACCGCACCGAGACATGCGAGAACGATGTGGATGAGCGGCGGGTATAGGTTGGGGCGGCCGTAGGGGGCGAACTCCCAGTCGACCCAGAGCGGAACGCCGCCGCGCTCGAGCGTCTTGTTCGCGAGCGCGAGGTGGTACCACGTGTCGGACATGTCCGGTACGCAGGAGCGCCAGGCCGCGACGAGCAGCACGAACACGGACCCGACCAGAGCGATGGAGGCGGTGTCGGCGCGGCTCCAGGGCGTGGGGGCTCCGGAGATCAGGGACGAGTCGGAGACGGTCGCGGCCGTCATGGGGCGATCGCCTCCGCCGGGTCCGGCTCGCGTTCGCCGAAGCGCACGCGGAGAAGCGTGAGGGCGGCGCGGAGACCGTCTCTCAGATAGCGGGTCTTCTTGCCCTCGGCGCGCGTCCGGGGCGCGTAGGGAACCGGGGCCTCGGTGATGCGAGCCCCCATGCGGAGGAGGCGCGCCGCGATCTCGGCCTCGATCTCGAAGCCCGTCGCGCGCAGGCCCAGACGTTCAAGCACCTCGCGACGGATGACCTTATGGCCGCAGGCGAGGTCGGAGAGCCGCGCGCCAAAGAGGCGGTTCGCGAGGCGCGTGAGGGCGCTGTTCGCCGCGCGACAGACGAAGCCCGCCCCGTTGGGACGGGTGAACCGCGCGCCGAAGACGGCGTCGGCGCGGCCCAGCCGCACGGGCTCGCAGAGGCCGGGGAGGACGCTCGGATCGAGTTCCAGGTCCGCGTCCTGGATCGCGACAATGTCCCCGGTGCAGCGCTTCAGGCCCTCCCGCACCGCCGACCCCTTGCCCCCGTTGCACGGCATGCGCACGACAAGCAGATCGGGCCCCGCGAGCGCGGCGAGCACCTCGGAGGTTCCGTCCGTCGAGGCGTCGTCGACGATGACGATCTCACAGCGGTCCGGTAGCGAGCGGACGCGCTCGAGTACGGGCCCGAGGGTGCGCGCCTCGTTGTAGGCGGGGATGATGACGGAGAGCGTCATGGTTCTCACTCGCTCGGGGCGGGCGCGCGCTCGGGCGGGAGGGCCTCGCCTCGGGGCGCCGGCAGCGCGACGCGCGGGACGCCGATGGTGCACCGGATGACCGCGCCGACCGAGACGAAGAGAAGCGCGAGCATCGCGAGTTGCCCGAGGAGCGGAACCTGCGAGGCGACAAAGACGATGGCCGAGCCGACGAGCATTGTCACGAACGTGGGCTGCTCGGGGGCGCGGTCGCGCCGAAGTCCGAGGCGGCCGAGAGTGAGCGTGAAGCCCGCCGCGCCTCCGAGGGACAGGAGGAACACGACCGCGAACACGAGGC
>CAZCER010000840.1:0-1970 GCA_964497385.1 uncultured Armatimonadia bacterium
GGGGCCCGTCTATGGCCCGGCATGGCGCTCCTGTTCGGCGGAACGCTCGCGGCGACCGGGGCGCTGCTCCTGTTCGGGCGTCCGGCGTGCGAATCGACGATCGCCCCGACCGCGCGGAAGCACGCGATCTGGCAAGCGTTTCAGAAGGCGGACGCGTCGTCCATTCGCGCGGCGCAGCTCATGGGGCGGTCGGTGCGGGGCTGGCGCGGAGGGCTGCCGCCGCTGGGGCGGGGAGCGTTCGCGCTGGTCGGAAAGAGCGTTCTGTACGGCTGGCGCAACAGCCCTTGGGGGGTGGCCGTGGTCGTGGTCATCATGCTTGCGCCGATCGCGATGGGTCCGACGATCACGGAGGCGCTGGAGGACTCGGACGTGCTCTCGGCGGCCGATCTGCAGTGGCTGCCCTTTCTGCTTCTGGGCCTTGTGTTCGCATGGAGCCAACGCATCCGGCTGATCGCGCGCGAGGAGTTCGGCAACCTGGCGTTCTTGAAGTGCCTTCCCGCGCCGCCGCACGCGATTGTCGCAGCGCTCCTCTGCGTGCCGACGGCGACGTTCAGCCTGTTCATGGCGGGGCTCGGGTTGGCGATCTGCGTGGGGATGCCCGCGGTCGACCCGGAGACAGTGCTTCTGGTGGTGGCCGTGACCCCGGCGCTGTACGCGGCTTCCGGGGCGGTGCACATGTGCTCCTCGCTCTTGTTTCCCGTCTATGACCCGAGCCTGACGCGCACCTACGCGGCCGACCTGGCGATGATGCCGGTGGTGGTCTGGGTGTTCGCGTCGGTGCTGGCGGTGGGTGGGGGCTGCCTGAGCATGGGGATGGCGCCGATGGGCGCCGCCGCGGCCTCCGTCGGGCTCGCGCTGGCGTACCTCGCGGCGGGTCTCTGGACGGCCGGCGCCCTCTTCCGGCGCTTCGAGCCCGGCGCGTAGCGATCTCCCCCCCCCCGCAGTCTGCGCTCCGCAGCCCTTCCGAGAACCCGGCTCTACTCCGTAGGATGCTCTAAGGGAATCCTTTAGGACGTTCCTTTGAACCTCCCGGGACCTTTCAAGGTAGCGTGATAGGGGCTGTTTGCTCAGGAGGCTCGACAACGGGCTTCGGACGGTGGCGGCCATGGAGCCGCGCGAAGGAAGGCCCCGGGGTGAAGAGCGCTTCGGCCGAAGGGATCGGCCTCGGTAGCGAGACTCAGAGGGTGCAGTTGGATCGGTGCCTCGCCATCGGCGGGGCCGCCGTCCTCTGTTTCGCGGCGTCCGGTGCGGAGGAGACGATCCGCATTCCTCAGGAGGGCGGGGCGCTGGCGCTCGGACTGTGCGGCCCGCTCGTTCTCGGGCTGCTGGTCCTCACCCGACGCGAGCTGTGGCGTTCCCTCCTCTTGGGAGCGGTCGTCGGGCAGGTGACCTTCGCGGCCTGCGTTGCCGGTTCGTACCCCTGGAGCGCCGCGCAGGCGTTCATCGCCCCGCTGGAGGGGTGGGCTGCGGCGTGGCTCTTGTGCGGTCGCCGGAGCCGGTCGCCGGTCACAGGCGCGCTCCGCGGTTACGCGTACTGGGTCGGTGTGGCAGGCGTCATCTTCGGGATCGGCGCCTCACTGAGAGCGCTTGCCCCCACCGCGGCGTCCGACTACTGGATGCGATGGGTCCACTTCTACGGGGGCGGCTTCTGCGGAGCGCTTCTCGCCTTGGTCGTCCTGCTGCTTCCCACGGCGGCGCCGCGGTCGCGCCGGATTCCGGGGCTCGCGCGGGCGGCGGAAGCGGTCGTCTTGACAGCCGGGTTCGTGGAGGCGTGCTGGGCGGTCTTCGGCCGGACGCAGGCGGACTTGGGTGGGCTGGATCTGGACTTCGTTCTGGCTCCGCTCCTCGCGTGGGCCGCGCTTCGCTTCGGGATGAGAGGGGTCGCGCTCTCCTGCGGCGCCCTGGCGCTCGGGGCTTCGGCGTCGCTCGTGTACGGGACGGGGCCGTTCGCGACCACGGGCGTGCCGACG
>CAZCER010000841.1:0-1970 GCA_964497385.1 uncultured Armatimonadia bacterium
GGGCCTGCGCGGAGTTCGTGGAGACCACGGCGCTTCTTCTGGCGGCGGTGCTCGTTCACTAGGTCGGGCGCCCGTTCTTGCGCGCCCGCCCACCCGCGCCTATACTGCTTGAGACAATCTCGATCCCGCTCGAGGGGTACGGAAGACGGTGTGAGTCCGTCGCTGCCCCGCAACTGTAGCCGGTGACGAAGGCCGCACGAAGCCACTGGGCAAGGCTTGCCCGGGAAGGCGCGGCCGGCAGGATGATCCGGAAGCCAGGAGACGGCCCCCGAGCGCATGGCCCAGAGTACGGGCCACATGGCTGTCGGTCCTCCGAGGGTGAGGACGATGGCGCGGCCGTCGCGCAGCCTTCACCGGAGACGGCGCGGCCGGTCGCCCACCTCCCCCGATCGCGGATCCGGCTCGCTGTGGCGTCCGTACGGACCGGAGGACCGCTTTGAGACCGCTCGCGCTTCTCACCATCGTACTCGGGCTGTGCGTGTCGCTTGGCATGGTGGCGTGCTCCTGCCAGTCGCGAGGCGTTGATGGGGAGTCCTTGGCGGCCGACCCTTCGGAGCCGGCGCCCCCTGAGCCGGACCTTCTGGAGGTCGAGGCGCCGGAGATCCGCTATGCGACGGGACTCACGATGCGGCCCGTGGGCGCCTGCGTACTCGTGGAGGTGCTCCGGCCGTGGCGCGATTCGAGTGTGGCGCTCTCGTACCTGCTCGTTCCGCGGGGCACGACGCCGCCCGAGGGCCACGACGACGCGGTCGTCATCGAGACGCCGGTGCGCACGATGGTGGCGATGTCCACGACGCAGGTCGCCTTCGCCTGCGCGCTCGACGCGCGCGACGCCCTCGTTGGCGTCAGCACCAGCAAGCTCGTCTGCGACCCGGAGGTGCGGGCGCGCATCGATTCGGGCGAACTCCCGGACGTCGGTGAGGGCGCGACGGTGAACATGGAACTCCTCCTCGACCTTGAGCCGGATCTCGTGGTGACCGGCGCGTCGGGAAGCGCGGCCACGGACTGCCACGAGCGGGTGAACGAGGCGGGCGTTCCGGCGCTTGTGTGCGGGAGCTGGATGGAGGAGACGCCGCTCGGACGCGCGGAGTGGATCAAGCTCTACGCGATGCTGCTCGGTAAGGAGGACGAAGCGAAGAGGCTCTTCGACGGCGTCGCCGAGCGCTATGAAGCCCTCGCCGCGAAGGCGCGGGGCGTGGAACCCAAGCCGACGGTTCTCGCGAACACGGACTTCGAGGGCACGTGGTGGGTTCCAGGGGGGCGGAGCTACGTCGCGGCCTACTTCCGTGACGCCGGCGCGAACTACGTCTGGAGCGACGATCCGACAGCGGGAGGGGCGCCGATGAGTCTTGAGGCCGTCCTCGCCCGCGCGGCCGACGCCGACTACTGGCTGCATCCCGGTTCAGCGACGAGCCTCGAGGAACTCCTCGCGATGGATGGGCGCTACGACCTCTTCCGCGCCTTCGCCGAGGGCCGGGTCTACAACAACGACGCACGCACGAACGAGCATGGCGGGAACGATTACTGGGAGAAGGCCGCCGTAGAGCCGGATGTGGTGCTCGCCGACCTCGTGTGGATCTTCCACCCGGACCTCGCGCCCGATCACGAGCCCGTGTACTACCGGAGGCTCCAGTAGGGGAGCATCCGTCCACGTCGGCGGGCGACTGCCGGTCGCCCCTACCCCATGATCTGCAGGGACGCCGGCGCCGCGGGATTGCGGGTGACCGGCCGGTCACCCTTACGAGGCGGCGTCGGAGACGATCTCGCCGTCGAGGAAGCGGAGCATCCGATGCGCCCGCTCCCCCACATGCGGCTCATGGGTGACGATGACGACGGTGATGCCCTGGGCGTTCAGGTTGTCGAAGATGTCCATCACCTGCGCGCCGGACTTGGTGTCGAGCGCGCCGGTGGGCTCATCGGCGAGGATCACCTCAGGGTCGTTCACAATCGCGCGGGCGATCGCCACGCGC
>CAZCER010000842.1:0-1969 GCA_964497385.1 uncultured Armatimonadia bacterium
TTGCGAGCGGCTCCGAATCGGAGCTTGGCCCGCGGTAGGGACACGCATGGCCCGGAGAAGCGCGGAGAAGCGGATTGCCGTGCTGGCCGTGGTCGCCTTGACGGCGGCCGCGGCCCTGAGCCAATGCCACGCCCTGGAACTCCCCGATCAGCTCACCCTCGATTTCCCCGGGCGGGGGCCGGGCGACGCCTCGGACGGGGGCCGACCGACGGATCAGGGCATCTGGGAGACGCAAGCGAGCGGGGGCGTCTTCGGCGGGATCCCTTCGGGAGCGGAGTGGACCGAGGGGACGAGCGATTTCATGCATCTGGAGGATGTGGAGATCGGCAGCGCGACGGAGAGCGGCGGTCCGCGGGCAACCTCCGGCGCGCGGCGCCCGAGCGGGCTGAACGAGGACCTCGAGATCCTCGGGACGATCAGCGGGACGCTCCGGGGGAGCGCGGTCTCCGGCAGTTCCACGACTTACTCACAGCAGTTCACGGACACCGGGTCCTTTGACCGCCGCGCCTCCTTCACCGCGAACGGCCGCCTGTGGGACGCGATCCCCTTGTACCTCAAGGGCACCGCCAACATCCGCCCGTATGCTCCGACAACGCTCGACTGGACGCTGATCTGGCACGAGGACTCGTTCGACGTCACCTACGGCGACGTGCGCGCCGACTTCACGCGGAACAGCTTCGCGAGCATCCAGCGGCAGACGCGCGGCGTGACGATCGTGGGCGACATCGGCTCGCGCGGCACTTACCAGTTCTTCGGCACGGAGACCAAGGGCATCACGCGCAAGGACACGATCGCCGGCGAGGGCACTTCGGGGCCGTACTACCTCCGTCACACTCCCATCCGCGAGGAGACCGCGAAGGTCCGCATCGACAACCAGGACATCCCGCGCGGGCGCTACCATCTGGATCCGGACTCCGGGCTGCTGCAGTTTCTCGACGGCCTGATCGTCGCGCAGACGTCGGTGATCGAGGTTGTCTACGAGGAGAACCGGGCGGGCTCGGCCCGAGGGCGGTACTGGGGCGTCACGGCCGACTACCGGCTGGGCTCGCTTCCGGTCTCGGTGACGTACATCACGCAGGACATCGCGGGGGCGGCCCAGACGAGCGACGAGTCCATGCGCCGCGAGGAGGAGTTCTTCCCGAACAACACCACGGGCCCGTTCTACCTCAGCTACCGGCCCGTGGACACGACGCAGCCGATCGTCGCCTACATCGACGGCGCGGCGCGCGAGCAAGATGTGGACTTCGAGTTCTACCCCGAGAGCGGCATCATCCACTTCTTCAACATCGTGCCCGCCTCCGCGAGCCTGCGCATTGTCTACTACTCCTTCGAGACCGAGGGCCAGGCGGACACGAAGAAGGAACTCATCGGCTTCGACACGGGCTACTCGTGGGACAACGTCTCGGTCGGGTACTCCTGGGCTCGCTCGCAGGGCGGTCTTCTGACGGACGGGACCGAGGCGCCGGGCGGCGAGGCTTGGAACACCCGGATGAGCTACTCGAGTTCGGGGGGCGACCTGAACGCTCTCCTCAGCTATCAACAGCAGGACGCGGGCTTCTCGCGGATCGAGTCCACGACGTTCGACGCGGATAGGTCCGGCTGGGACGCCTCGGTGCGGTACCGGGCGTCGGAGAACCTGAACACCTACTTCCGTGCGAGCCGCGCGAACAGCCGAACGGGCCTCGCTACGGGAGCGGGATCGGACACGGGCGACGCGGTGGGCCTCGACTACCGCACGGGGCAGCTCGCGGCGGGGGCGGACTACTCCGACGGAGAGACCCGGGTCTCGGTCTCCTACAACGACGTTACGAGCGGCCGGCCCACGGTGAGCGACTCAAGCCGCAAGACGTACTCGGCCGCCGCCAGTCGGAAGCTCGGGTCGCTGGATCTTTCGACGGCGTTCGTGCGCAGCGATAGGACCTCGTTGAGCTACGCGGACGACGAGGACGAGGAGGATGAGTACACGCGC
>CAZCER010000843.1:0-1965 GCA_964497385.1 uncultured Armatimonadia bacterium
AGGGTCACGATCCGCGGTCTCTCCGTGTCCGGCTTTCACATCGGGGTTCACGTCCTCCGATCGAGCGATGTGGTGATCGAGGGCGTGGAGGCGTGCCGCATGCGGCGCCGACGCCCCGCCGCGGACGAGGCCGAGGACCCGCGAGCGTGGCTCGACCTGTTCGACAAGGCTGCGTGGCGCGAGTACGGCTGCGGAATCTGGTACGAACGCTCCTCCGGCGGCGCGATCGTCCACTGTCGTGCGCGGGAGTCCCAGGAGGGGATCAACCTCGACAAGTCCGACGGGGTGTTGGTTCTCGGCAATGACTGCGGACGGAACGCGGGATGGGGCGTCCACCTGGATCGGGCGTCGGAGTGCGCGGTGGTCTCGAACGCGTGTCGGCGATGTCAGTATCCGGCGCCGGACTCGCTCTCCGCGGGGGTCGTGCTGAACAACGGGTGCCACGACAACCGCGTCCTCGCGAACGACCTTACGCACTGCACGCGGGGCGTGCTCGTCGCCGGCGACTACAACGAGCAATCGAACGGCAACCTGGTGGCGCACAACGACGCGTCGCACGCCCTTCTCGCGGGCTATGAGGCGCGCTTCGTGGACCGGTGTCAGATCCGAAGCAATGTGGCGAACGACGTCCCCCTCGGAGTGCGGATCGAGAGTTGCCGAGAGGCCGTGATCGCGGGCAACACGCTGGGTCGCTGCGCTGAGGCGGCGGTGCTTGTCGTGCACGGGTCGCGCGCCAGGATCGAGGGCAACGCGCTGCGCGAGGCTCCGGTGGGGGTGCGCCTGACGAGCGCGAACGGCGCGCGCCGTCCCGCCGCCGATTGCCGCATCGCGTCGAACGTCGTCGCTCACGTGGGGTTGGCGGCGCATCTCGAGTCGGCGCATCGGACGCTCGTGCGCTCGAACCGTCTGCTGTCGGTGGGCCGGTTGCTCGAGTGCGCGCCGGAGTGCTTCGGAACGACGACGGAATAGGCGACGCGCCCGGAGCGGGGGCTTCGGGCGCGTCGCCTTGCGCGCGCGCCGCCCTATCGGAGCGACGTCCTCCACGCGTACGTGCCGTCCTTGGCGACGACGCCCCAGAGTTCGTCCGGGAAGTCGCCCGGGTAGTCGCGGGGGTTGTTCGGACCCTCGAATGCGTACGGGCCGGAGGCCACCATGCCTCCGGTGAAGGTGGGGGCGAGGCCACCCGGATCGGTGTAGGAGCCGAGGCGGGTGAACTTCACGAACTTCGCGTGACCATCACAGAACGAGGCGTTGACGCCCTCGTTGTGGCGCGGGACTCCGGGCGAGCGCAGACGGTCGCTGATGAGCGTGCCGTCGTACCAGGCGGACGACTCCGCCGGGTACTCGATCTCGGCGATGCTCACTACCGCGTCGGCGGTCGGGTCGTAGGTCTCGGGGCCGTCCTCGAAGACGCAGAAGTTGCCGATGTAGCCGGTGTACTGGAATGTGCCCGCGGGCTGCAGCGGCGCGCCGAGCAGACCGCCGAGGAGGGCGCAGACCACGTACCAGTCCATTCCGGGCTTCTCGGAGGGGCAGACCAGAATCTGGGCGTTCTTGATGTAGGGCTGGTGGACGTCGAAGAAGGACCATACGGTGAACGTGGCGTTGGAGAACTGGATGCTGGGGGCGTAGGTCTCGTCATAGTCCTGGGCGTAGGACAACGTGGCGGTGGACAACTGCCTCATGTTGGACAGACACGAGGTCTGTCGCGCCTTCTCGCGGGCCTTGGCGAACACGGGGAAGAGGATGGCGGCCAGGATCGCGATGATGGCGATGACGACGAGCAACTCGATCAGGGTAAAGCCGTGGCGCCTCATCTTACGTCAGCTCCTCTCAATTCCTCCGTCCTACGGCGCGCTGTTCGCTGCGTAATCCGACGCGGTCAGGCAAGACGCGTCGTCGTGCCGAGTTGGGCTAGCCGCCCGATGGCGGGCTGAAACTCTTGGCCTTTTCCTTGGCCGCGTC
>CAZCER010000844.1:0-1957 GCA_964497385.1 uncultured Armatimonadia bacterium
CTCACGGCTGAGGCGCAGTCATCGCTGGCCCAGCCGGCGACGTTCACGCACTCCCGCTCGGTTGCCGAGAGCCCCAGGTGCGGGTTGTGGCGACGGCCGAGGCGCTCGCCCGCGAGCAGCCCAAGAGAGTCCAGCCACCGGCGTTGGCTGCCGGTGCGGCGCAACGGAGGGGCCGCGAGAACGAGGTCCGCGCGAATGCGGATCGGCTTGCCGAGCGCCGGGTCTACGGCGAGCACCTCGCCGTCCTTCAGCTCGGGCGGTTCTCTGAGAACCGTGAACACCGCGCCGGCCTCGCGGGCGCGCGTGAGACGCTGCTCGAGGCCCATCTCGCCGGTGAACGCGTGGCGCATGAGGACCCACGTGCGCTGCTTCGGGTCCGTGCGCGCGGCCGCGATCTGAAGCGCGAGTTCGTGGGCGTGTCGGCTGTAGGGGGCGTAGACGTCCGGCAGGATGGCGAGGAGCTTCACGCTCGCGGCCTGCCGCGCGGCCGGCTCCGAGTAGAGGCTCCGCACCCCGCTCGGCAAAGCGCTCTCGTCCTCCGACGCCGCGCTCACACCGGGCATCACCGCGCCCACGACGGGGGTCTCGCGGAGCGGCCCCTGAGCCTTCAGCGCCCCCGCGCGTCCGCTTACGCTTGTTGTGGAAAGGGTCGTGAAGCCGCGTTCCTGCGCAATCGCCTCGACCACTTCGTCGCCGCCAAGCACGGCGACCGTTCCGCGATCGGCCTCGGGATCGAGACGATGCAGCATCTCCGCGGCGGCCACGCGGCCGCCGTCGATCGCTTCGGCGATCGAGACGGGGCCGGAAGCGGCGCCCGCGAATAGGACGCGGTTCAGCGCCGAGGCCTCCAGGAAACCGTGCTCGTCCCGGCCGAGCGCGAGCGCGGCGTCGAGTTCCGGGTGCTCCGAAGGCCAAATCCCGGTCGACAGCGCGACCTCCGAGAAAGGCTCCTCGACCGGCGCGCTTCGCGAGAGCGTGTCGGCGTAGCACACCACCGGACGCTCGGTGCCGGGCTCTTGGTGCACCTTCGCGGGAAGCGCGCGAACGAACCGCACGAAACCCTCACACTCGGCCACGAGGTCCGCAAAGCCCGGCCCCGCCGGGGTGAGATCCTGGTAGAACACGGTGAGCGCAATCGACGGGGCGCGATGGTGGATCGCCCTCGCGAGCCGCAGAGCGTACGTGCAACACACCCGGGAGCAGTAGTCTCTTCCGATGCGGCGGTCGCGGCTGCCGGCGCACTGGATGAAAGCGAGGCTCTCCGGCGGATGCTCGAACAGCGCGCCCGAGCGATGGCGGTCCTCCAGATCCCGGACGGTGGACACGCCGGCGACGCGACCGTAGCCGTACTCCGGCCTTGCTGACGCGATGTCGGCGTGCCGGTAGCCCGTCGCGACGATGATCCCCGCGATCGGCTCCGCCCGCTCCCCGATGTGGACCACTCGGTCTCTCGGGCCGCCCGAGACGCCTGTAAGCGCGGCCCCGAGGAGCACCTCGATGGCGTCGCTCTTGGTGCATACGTCCGAGGCGAGCTGCGGGGCCAGACACGCTCCGCAGGTCGCGCAACGGTCGGTGGCCATGCAGCCGAACTCCGCCGGGGCGCCGCCGAGCCGGTCGGAGGCCTCGATGAGGAGCACGCGCCGACCGCCCTCATGGAGCTTCATGGCCGCCGCGAGCCCTGCGGGCCCGCCGCCGATGACGGCGACTCTGGCTGTCTCAGACATGCGCTCCTCCGTTTGCCGCCAAAGGAGAGGGTAATTGGCCCCTTCACCCGGAGGACCTGCATGCTATGCCAAGGAGTTTCGGGTTAACCGCCGGCGCGCGTCCGAAACCCGTACAGCCTGAGCGTGCTCGGCGGCGGCGCCGTCTCGCGCGGGCGGTCGCGGTTCGGCCCGAGCGTCTCCCACCGCAGCATGTAGACCACATCGGGATCCGGTCCGCGACCGAGGTCGCCGGC
>CAZCER010000845.1:0-1956 GCA_964497385.1 uncultured Armatimonadia bacterium
ATCATCTCGGCGATCTGATACTCCCCGAGTTCCTCGGCGACCTGCTCGGCGTAGCGTCCTCGCGCATCGGACCGGCTGTCGCAGGCACCCGCAATCAGGAGGTAGCGAACGAGTTCGGCGTCCCGGGCCAGCACCGCCGCCGTAAGCGGCGTCCAGCCCTCATCGCCCTCCGAAGCGCAGACATCAGCCCCGGCTTCAACGAGCGCATGGCACGCGTCGTCATGCCCGCCGCGAGCGGCCTCGATGAGTGGGGTGATGCGCTGCCACCCGTGAGGGTCCACCTCGGCCCCGGCCTCAAGAAGCAAACGCACGACCTCAGCGTGACCTCCTCGGCCGGCCGTGTGCAGCGGACGTACGGTCCGCCAGGGCAGTGTAAGCGGAGGCCGGCGGTTGGGGTCCGCGCCAACACGGAGTGCCGCGCGTGCGAGATCCGGGCTGCCAACGACCGCGGCTCCGTGGAGAAGCGTGAGCCGTCCCCAGCAGGTGGTGAGTTCGAGGAGGCAGAGCGCGGCCAGGACCCCGCACGCCCACAGCACCCGACGGCGGCGCGCTGCCAAACGGCGGCCCCGCTCGATGGACTCGACCTCGTGCGTCTCGAGGAGCATGTGCACGTACCCTCCCGTCTTCACGGAATCGGCCCCTCCGACGGGGGGAACGCTACACGGTGGAGTGCGGCGCCGGGTTCGCGCGAGGCACGGAGGCCGCGCCCACCCGGAGCGGACCGAAGCGGGCTGGAAGCCCGCGCTCCGAAGTCAGAACGGCCTTACCACGGGCTGGAGGGCGACGGAGAGGGCGACAAGGGTGAGGCACTGGAGCAGGAGGGTCAGGGCGAAGGCGCCGCGGGCGGGGCCGGGATCGTTTGTCTCGCGGTCCGTGTGCCAGGCGCCGGCGGCGAGGATCGCGAAGGCGGGCATGAGCGGCGCCCAGATGCGACCGACCTCGGCGCGGACCGTGCCCGAGAGGTCGACGAGAAGCAGCGTGCCCAGCACGGCGAGCGCGACCGCCCTCGCCTCCCCTCCCCCGCGCAGGCCGAACCACGCGCCTACGAGGCCGAGCACCGCGAGGGCGGGGCCGAGGAAGGACCCGAACTCGAGGAGGTTCATCCAGACCCACACGTGGTAGACGCGGCCGAAGCCTTCGATGACTCCGTGGTGCGCCTCGGACGCGTTCGCGGCGAGCGCGAGGGGGTCCTGGCCGAGGACGGCGATGAAGAGCACCCACATCACCGCCAGGCCGCCAACGAGGCCCGCGACGCGAAGGAAGCGGGGCGGCCCCGCCTGGGGCAGGCCCTGATCCTCGGCGGATGTGCGTCCGAGGAGCAGCACCAGGCCTGAGACCGCGACGCCGAGGGACATGCCGAAGGTGATAAAGGTCCCGAGCCCGAGGAGCGCCCCGGCGGCGAGGGACCAGTAGGAGTTCGTGAGGCCTCGGAGGGCCATCCACACGGCCGTCGTGAGCACGAGCGCGAGGGGCGCATCGAGGTTCTGGAAGTGGATCGCGAGCCCGGGGAGGGTGGCGGTGAGGGCGGCGGCGGGGAAGGCCCCTTGCTCGCCCCAGAGCATCCGTCCGCAGGCCGCGGCGGGGAGGACCGT
This sequence comes from uncultured Armatimonadia bacterium, assembly GCA_964497385.1. Classification (GTDB taxonomy): domain Bacteria; phylum Armatimonadota; class Zipacnadia; order UBA1398; family UBA1398; genus CAZCER01. Next base: position 1,593 of record CAZCER010000845.1, read on the forward strand.
GAGGGCGGCGACGAGGGAGAAGACGGCTGCGACGGCGAGAGGCAGGCCCACGTCGGCGATCGAGAGTGACAGGCCGGTGAGGGTCTTCGTCTCGCGCGCCACGGCGTACGCGGATTCGCCCGACCAGGACGTGACGACCGGCCGCGCGAGACGCGAGAGCCCGCTCGCCTGCGAGACGCGGATGGCGGCCCAGTAGGCAAGGGTCGCTCCGGGCGGGTGTGTCGCAATGTGGTGGGCGGAGGTCTTCTGCCTCTCGGCGTAGTTCACGCAATAGGCGAAGGGGTCGCGAAGCTCATAGGCGTCGCCGAAGTACTCGCAAGAGAGATCCTGCGCCGCCGAGAGCGTGAGCGTCCGCCAGCCGGTG
>CAZCER010000846.1:0-1955 GCA_964497385.1 uncultured Armatimonadia bacterium
GGTCACGGTCTCCGCGACCCCGCTCGGCCTCTCCAGGTCTCCGTGCGAGTGCCCCCACGCGCTTCCTGGGCGAAGCGTCACATAGCTGGCGGGGTCCTCCGGCCCGTCGATGACGGTGGCGACGTCGCGGACGTGAACGGGCTTGTCCTCGCGGACGGCGACGACCACGTCGCCCACGTCCTCCGCGCTCGCGAGGAAGTCGCCGGTCTCGACCAGGAACTCCTCGTTGCCCGCGGAGAAGCTGCCCGAGGGCAGTTGCTGGTTCGCCGCCTCGAGGCCGTGCGCAACCTCGCCCGGGCTCAGGCCGCGCCCTGAGAGCCGCGCCTGATCCAGCAGGACGCGCATCTGCCGCCTCGAGCCGCCGATGAGCGTCGTCTCAGAGACATCGGGGCACTGCTTGAGTTCATCCTCGACCTGAGCGGCGATGCGGCGCAGGTCGAAGCCGTCGTACCGCTCCCCGTAGAACGAGAGCGCGAGGATCGGCACGTCGTCGATGGAGCGCAGCTTGATGAGCGGTTGGGACGCGCCGTAGGGGATGCGGTCGGAGTTCGACATCATCTTGTTCCAGACGCGAACCAGGGCGTCTTCCTCGGGCGTGTTCACGTAGAAGCGCACGATGGCCATGGACTGGCCGGGCATGGACGTCGAGTAGATGTACTCGACTCCCGGGATCTCCCAGAGCAGCTTCTCCATCGGCGTGGAGACGCGCTGCTCGACCTCCTTCGCGCTCGCGCCGGGCATCTGCACGAAGATGTCGATCATGGGGACGATGATCTGGGGCTCCTCTTCCCGCGGGGTGAGGGAGCCGCCGAAAGCGCCGAGCAGGATGGTCGCCACAACGATGAGGGGCGTGAGTTTGGAGTTGATGAAGAACCGCGCGACGCTGCCCGCGATGCCGAGGCCCTTGGCCGGCCCGACGGGAGGCCCGTGCTCGGGTCCTTGGGTCATCGCGATCACTCGCTCTCCGGCGCGGGAGCGCCCGCCGACGCGGTCACAGGAGCGCCGTCACGCAACTGGGCGGGCGGGTTGAGGACCACGCGGTCGCCCTCGACGATGCCGGAGAGGGCCTCGAGGAGATCGCCTTCCACCTCCGCGAACCGCGCCAGGCGGAGCGAGACCACGCCCGTTTCGGTGACGACCCAGGCGCCGGTGAGAGACTCATTGCGCCACTGCGCCGCTTTCGGGATCACCACCGCCTCACGCTCGCCGACCGGCACGCTCAGGCGCGCGAACAGCCCGGAGCGCAGGCCTTCCGCGGCGGGAACGTCGACTTTGACAAGGAACGTGCGGGTGACGGGGTCGGCGGACGGCACGACGCTGCTCACGATGCCGGAGAACTCCGCGTCCGGCAGGGAGTCGACGCCGACGGGCAGCGACTCGCCGATCCGAACCCCGCCCACCTGGCTCTCTGGGACGTCGCAGTGCAGCCGGAACATGCTGTCCGGCTCAATCGTCAAGAGCACGATCCCCGGGGACGCCATGTCGCCCGGATCGGCGCTGCGCTTGACGACGACGCCGTCGAACGGCGCGCGAATCACGTGGTCGTCGACGACGACGTTCGCCGCCTGCGCCGCGGCTCGGGCGTAGGCGAGTTGCCCTTGCGCGGCCTCCACCTGCTTGGCTGCGATGTCGGTCTCCGCGGTTTGGGCTTGGGCCGCGCGGTAGGCTTCCTCCACCTGGAGGTACTCCTCGGGCCGGGCCCCGGCGTAAGCCATGTCGCGCCGCTGGCGCGCGATCTCCAGCGCGGCCTCGGCTTGCGCGACCGCTTCCTCGGCCTGGGCGAGTTCCTGCGTGCGCGGGCCCTCGTGCACGATCGACGCCTGCTCCTTGGCCTGACGGACTCCCGCCCGCGCCTGCTCGACGCGTTGCCGCGCCGCCTCCACATCCTGGGAACGCGGGCCTTCCTCGAGCAGCGAGGCCTGCTCGCGCGCGGCGATGACCTGCGCCCGTGCCTG
>CAZCER010000847.1:0-1953 GCA_964497385.1 uncultured Armatimonadia bacterium
CGGGCTCCGCGTGCCTGAGGATGTGGCGATCGTCGGGTGCGACGGGCAGGATTACACGGAGAGCTTTCCTTTTCCGATCAGCACGCTTGTCATCCCCGTCGAGCGCGTCTGCACGCTGGCGTGGGAGTTCCTGAAGAGCCGGCTGCGGGACCCCAACTCACCTCTCCGACAGACCACGCTCGTCCCGCCGCTCGCCATACACGGCTCCTCGTCCCGCGAGGCGGACCAGCCGCCTTTCTCGGCGTCCGGCGCTGCCGGGATGGCGACCCATCTCTCGCGGCACTGCAGGTAGGCAGGGCGGCCGGCTCGGCGCGGCGAATCCGAGATGCGGAACCTGGCGGCCCGGGCGGCAAGGGAGCGCGCGATGGACCGAAGGCGTTTCGTAGCGACGGCGGGGAGCGGCCTCATGGCGGCGGGAACGGTTGGACGCGCGGAGGGGCAAGCGCACGCGGCCCGACCCAACATCGTCTTCATCCTCATCGACGACATGGGCTGGCGGGATCTCGGCTGCTACGGCAGCGACTTCTACGAGACCCCGAACCTTGACCGGCTCGCCTCCGAGGGGATGGCCTTCACGGACGCCTACGCGGCGTGCCCGGTGTGCTCGCCGACGCGCGCGAGCATCCTGAGCGGCAAGTACCCCGCGCGGGTGGGCGTGACGGACTACATCGGGGGGCAGTCCCGCGGGCGGCTCCTGAGCGCGCCCTACATCGACCACCTGCCCGAGACGGAGACCTCGCTCGCGTCGGCCCTCCGCTCCGGCGGGTATGCGACGTGGCATCTCGGGAAGTGGCACCTCGGCGGCCAGGCCTACTGGCCCCGGGAGCACGGCTTCGATGTGAACGTCGGCGGCTGCGCGTGGGGGCATCCCCAGAAGGGCTACTTCAGCCCATGGGGGATCCCGACGCTCGAGGACGGCGCGGAGGGCGAGTACCTCACCGACCGGATCACCGATGAGGCGGTGCGGCTGATCACGGAGCACACTGCGGACCAGCCGTTCTTCATGAACCTCTGGCACTACGCGGTGCACACGCCGGTCCAGGCGAAACCGGAGGATGTCGCCAAGTATGAGGCCAAGGCGCGAAGGCTCGGGCTCGACAAGGTCCAAGCGATCGTCGAGGGGGAGCACTTCCCGAGCGACGCTAAGCGCCATCTGAGGGTCCAGCGACGCGTCCTTCAGTCCGACCCGGCCTACGCCGCGATGGTCGAGAACCTCGACTGGAACGTCGGCCGCGTGCTCGGGGCGCTCGAGGACACGGGCAGAGCCGGCAACACGATCGTGGTCTTCACCTCGGACAACGGCGGGCTCGCGACGTCGGAGGGGTCTCCGACCTGCAACAAACCGCTCGCGGAGGGCAAGGGTTGGATGTACGAGGGCGGGGTGCGCGAGCCGCTTCTGGTGCGTTGGCCGGGCGTGGTGCGGCCCGGCTCGCGGTGCGACGCGCCGGTCACGAGCCCGGACTTCTACCCGACACTGCTCGAGGCGGCGGGGCTCCCTCCAATGCCCGAGCAGCACCGTGATGGCGAGAGCTTGGTGCCTCTGCTTCGGGAGCGGGGCGGGCTCGAGCGCGACGCCATCTTCTGGCACTACCCGCACTATGGGAACCAGGGCGGGACGCCGGGATGCTCGGTGCGGATGGGCGACTGGAAGCTGATCGAGTTCTTCGAGGACAGTCGCGCCGAACTCTACAACCTGCGCGAGGATGTCTCGGAGGCGCACGACCTCGCAGCGGACCAGCCCGCGCGCGTTGCCGAGATGCTCGAGCGTCTGCACACATGGCAAGAGAGCGTGAACGCCCTGATCCCCGAGCCGAACCCGGAGTGGACACCGTAGGGGCGACCGACGTGCAGCGCACTCAGAACCGTTCACCCCGAGTAGGTCGGTGCGAGAGCCGCAGGTGACAGCGCGAACAAGCGCGCCACCGACCGTATCGAGGGGCGGGCCAGCCAGTC